>DASYUT010000133.1 GCA_036000965.1 Actinomycetes bacterium | reverse complement strand
ACCGCGCGCATGTAGTCCTCGGTCTGCAGCAGGCCGGGGACGAACTGGCCCTGATAGGTCCGGATGAGCGTGGCCGCCGACTCGAGATCCACGTAGGCCCGGAACCACTGCGGGAGAAGATCGTTGTACCGGTGCCACCAGCCAGGCTCGTTGGCCTCGCGGGCCATCGCGACGAACGTGGCGACCTCGCCCGGGTCGTTCACGCCGTAGAGCTTGAGCAGGTCGACCACATCGTGGTCCTTGAGGCCGACCTGGCCGTTCTCCAGCCGGTGGATCTTCCATTCGGATGCGCGGATCGCCTCGCCGGCCTGCTCGCGGGTGATGCCCTGCTCGGTGCGGAGCCGGCGGAGCTGGGCGCCGACCAGCATGCGACGGACGGTCGGCCCGCCGCCTCTCGGTTGAGCTTCGGTCACGTCCTCGCCTCCGCGGCGCGAGTCAGCGCACAGGTTGCCACGCCGCTCCGGCTGGCATCCGGACATGGCCTCCGCACCTGACATCTGACACCCATCTGGTCGGGCGGTGTCAAGGCGGAATACTGCCGAGAACGCTGCCCGCCTTCTCCTGCTGGCCGGTGTCCGCCGGCCGCAGCCGGGATCGAGGCATCCGGTCCGGCATCGAGGCATCCGGTCCGGCAAGGTGTGAAGCGTTCTTCACTTCGCTGCATTTCGCCCGTAAGGTGTGGGGTCGCCGGACCCTCCCGCCGACCCTCGGAGGTGGCCTGTCATGAGACCCGTCAAGATCCGCCCGGTGCCGTGGCTGTTGGTCGCGGTGCTGCTCGCCCTCCCGCTGGTGCCGGTAGCCGCTGGTGCCGCCTCGGAGAAGGACCAGGCCGCGTCGCTTGGCAAGAAGCGCGCGCTCCCGCTGGTCCTCGCCCACCGCGGCGCCAGCGGCTACCGGCCCGAGCACACCCTCGCCGCCTACGAGCTGGCCATCGACATGGGGGCCGACTTCATCGAGCCCGACCTGGTGTCGACCAAGGACCACGTCCTGGTCGCCCGCCACGAGAACGAGATCTCGGGCACGACCGACGTGGCCACCCACGCGGAGTTCGCCGGCCGGAAGGCCACCAAGGTCATCGACGGCACCTCCCTGACCGGCTGGTTCACCGAGGACTTCACGTTGGCCGAGCTGAAGACGCTGCGCGCCAAGGAACGCATCCCCGACATCCGGCCCACCAACACTGCGTTCGACGGCCTCTACCAGGTCCCCACCTTCGCGGAGGTCGTCGCCCTGGCCAAGCGGAGGCACGTCGGCGTCTACCCGGAGACCAAGCACCCGACCTACTTCGACTCGGTCGGGCTGTCGCTCGAGGAGCCGCTCCTGGCCACCCTGCAAGACGCGGGGTACCGCGGGCGGCGGGCGCCTGTGTTCATCCAGTCGTTCGAGGTCGGCAACCTGAAGGAGCTCCGCAAGCGCACCGACCTGCCGCTGATCCAGCTCCTCGACGCGACCGGCAAGCCCTACGACTTCGTCGTGTCCGGCGACCCTCGGACCTACGCCGACCTGGCCACCCCGGCCGGCCTGGCCGAGATCGCCACCTACGCCGACGGCATTGGCCCGAGCAAGAACCTGATCGTGCCCCGTGACGCGAGCAACCGCCTGCAGGCGCCCACCACGCTGGTGCGCGACGCGCACCAGGCCGGCCTGCTCGTCCATCCGTTCACCTTCCGGCGCGAGAACTTCTTCCTGCCCGAGGACTTCCGGCAGGGGAACCCGGCCAGCCCGGTGTACCTGGGGGCGGTCGGCGACTTCCCGGGCGAGCTGCGGCTCTTCCTCCAGCTCGGCATCGACGGCCTGTTCACCGACAACACCGACACCGCAGTCGCCGTCCGCCGGGAGGTGCTCGGCAGGTAGGGACGGTACGGTAGCGCCGAGCCGGCTCGCCCCCGGCCGGCGCTACCGCCCGCCTCCCGCGGCGGGCCGGGCGGCATGGCCGCTGGCCTGGCGGCATGGCCGCTGGCCTGGCCGGGCACCTCTCCCCGGTGAGCGTGCCGTCCCGGTGAGCGTGCCGTCCCCGGTCGGCGTCCGGTCCCTGGTCAGCGGCCCGGACCGGGGGGCGTGCCGCTGGCCGCGCCCTGCTCGAGCTGGTGGCGCAGCTCGGCGAGCAGGCGCATGAACGCCACCACGGCGCCGGACGGCGGTCCCGCGTCGCGCCGGCGCACGGCCACGATCTCCCGCTGGGCGGGAGCGCCGTCGCTCAGGTCGACCAGGCGCAGCGTGCCCGCGGCCAGCTCGACGGTGACCGCGCTCTGCGGGACGAGGGAGATCCCGAGCCCGCGCTCGACCATCTTCTTGGCCGCCTCGATGTTGTCGAGCTCCATGACCCCACCGGGCAGGACGCCGGCCTGCCGGAAGATCGCGGTGGTGAAGTCGCGGTAGCTCGAGCTGCGCCCGAACAGGATCAGCGACTCGCCGGCCAGGTCGGTCAGGCGGACCCGGCGCGCGTTGGCCAGCCGGTGCAACGGCCCGGCGATCAGGACCAGGGTGTCGGAGTAGACCGGGAAGCTGTCGACGTCCTGATGCCCGAGGGCGCGGATGAGGCCGACCTGCACCTGGTCCTGGAGGACCATGTCGAGGATCTCCTCGGACGTGCCGCTCTTGAGCACCAGGCGGACGCTCGGGTGCTCGTCGGTGAAGCGGACCAGGATCAGGGGGAGCGCGTAGGCGCTGACGGTGGGGGGCGCGCCGAGCACGAGCTTGCCTGCGGAGCCGCGGCGCAGCTCGTCCAGGCGTTCCCGGCCGTCCGCGATCGCCTGCACCGCCCGCTCGGCGTAGGGCAAGAACGCCTCGCCTGCCTCGGTAAGCCGCATCCCCCGGCGGGTGCGCACGAACAGCTTCTCGTCGAGGTTGGCCTCCAGGCTCTGCAGCCGGGCGGTGACCGTCGGCTGGGAGATGAACAAGGCGTCGGCTGCGCGGCTCAGGTTCTGCCGTCTTGCCACTTCCAGGAAGGCCTCGATCTGCGGCAGCATGCGCCACCCTTCCGAATGGCGACCTTCGTCACCATCGAACTTGCCTATCTCAGTAATCAAAACGAACTATTGGACCGATGACAAGAGCACCCCCTACCCTCGGTAGTCTCCCCAGCACCGACCCCGGACGGAGCAGTTGCATGCGAATCGTTCTCCTAGGTCCGCCCGGAGCCGGCAAAGGCACCCAGGCCATGCTGCTCTCCCAGCACAGCGGCACGCCCCACATCGCCACCGGCGACATCTTCCGGGCCAGCGTAGCCGAGGGCACCGCGCTCGGCCGCACCGCCCAGTGCTACATGGACCGCGGCGACCTCGTACCAGACGAGGTCGTGATCGCCATGGTGATGGAGCGCCTCTCCGAGCCCGACTGCGAGCACGGCTTCCTCCTCGACGGCTTCCCGCGCACAGTGGCCCAGGCCGAGGCGCTCGACCTGCGCCTGGCCGAGCTGCGCAGCCCTCTGGACGGTGTGATGAACTTCGAGGTTGCCGAGGACGAGCTGTTCCGCCGCCTGGCCGGGCGCTCGGCCGAGCTGCACCGCTCCGACGACGGCGAGGAGACGATCCGCCACCGGCTCGAGGTGTTCGCCACCAAGACCCGGCTGCTGGTCGACTACTACATGCACCGCGGGCTGCTGGCGGTGGTCGACGCCCAGGGACGGGTCGGCGAGGTCAACCGCCGCATCCTCGACGTCCTCGGCATCGCTGCCGACGCCCTACCCCGCACCGCGATGGCGATGGTCTGACGCCACTGCCCGAAGCGGGGAGGCCAGCAGCCTGAAGCGCGCGAGGCCAGCCGCCCGGAGCGCGAGGCCAGCCGCCCGAAGCGGGAGATGCCAGCTCGCGTCCACCTGGACCAGCTGGACAGCAGGGTCCAGAGGGTGCGGTGCCGTCGAGGCCGTCGACGTGTCCTCCCCTTTCGGGTCCAGCACGGGTCTCTTGCCGTCACCAACTACGCGGGCAACGGCCGCCGTAGTTTCGGTACCGCTACCGATGAATTCCGGGCCTACGAGACGGTTCAACAGATTTTGCATGCATAGAGTGTGATTTCACCCGGTGTCGCGAAGGCGAGCGAGCGGTCTCCTTTTGCTTGCGGGCACCGAGACCGCTCGATTAGTGTCTGAGTTCCCCGGCCCAACTTCCCAGGTGGCCTAGATGGACGATCCCGATTATCCGTCCAGCCGGGAGCCGGCCTCCGAACGCCTGCACCCGGCTCCCTGGGGTTCGAAGCCGCCCCCGCCGTCCGAGTCCCGGAGCCAGGCCCAGATCGTCGTGCCCGACCGCGGTGGGCGGCATGCAGCGCCCAAGCCGGACCGGTCGAGGGTCGAGGTGCGGTCGGTCATGGGCGTGCTCGGACTGGTCGTCGCCATGATCGTGGTGGGCGTCCCGCTCACCCGGATGATCAGCGCGGCCCAGCGGCCCGCCTCGAAGGCCAATGTGGGCGCCACCACCCCGAAGGCCAATGTGGGCGCGACCGCCCCGAAGGCCAATGTGGGCGCGACCGCCCCGAAGGCCAATGTGGGCGCCACCGCCCCGGTGGCCGGCACCTCGACGCCCGAGGCGCCGGGGCCGGTCCCCACGGCAGTGGGCAACCTGCTCGCCAACTGGAGCTTCGAACGGGACCTCTCGGGCTGGCAGCGGCTCGGACCGGCGAACGTGACCCGCGAGCTGGGCGGTCGCACCTCCGGGTCGAGTGCGCTGGTCCAGGCGACCACCGCCGGGCCCGCCCGGGTGGGCATCGTCGCCCCGTCCGTGGTCCCGCAGGCTCGGGCCGGTGCCGTGTACGACGCCACGGTCTGGGTCCGCTCGGGCACGCCCGGGGTGCGGGTGGCGCTCAGCCTTGTCGTCACCCACGACGGCACGAGCGAGACGTCCCAGACCGTGGCCAGGACGGTGCCGGACCCGCGCTGGCAGCGGATGGACGTGGCGCACCGGGTCACCAAGCCGGGCACCCTCGCGGTCCAGGTGATCGTCGAGGGTGTCTCGCAGGGCCAGGGGCTGTTGGTCGACGAGGTCGTCGTCCGCCAGTCCTAGCGACCGACGGGGTCGACGGGGTCGACGGGGCAGGGCGCAGCGAGGAGGCAGGAGTGGCAAGGGACCGCGACGGACGCGAGCTGAACCTGTTGGTGCAGCACCCCCGGGCACGAATCGGCCGCCGGGCGTTCCTGCGGGTGGGCGCGCTGCTCGGCGCGGCCGGCCTGGCTGGCTGCACGGCGGAGCGGGCATGCAAGGTCCCGCCCGGGGCCGAGAACCGGGTGCCCGAGCAGCTCCTGAGCATCTACAACTGGAGCGACTACATCGACGACCGCAGCATCCCCGCGTTCCAGGCCCACTCCGGCATCCGGGTGAACTACGACGTCTACTCGTCCAACGACGACCTGCTGGCCAAGATGAAGGCCGGGCGCACCCAGTTCGACATCATCGTGCCGACCCACTGGTTCATCCCCACCTACCGTGACCTCGGCCTCATCGAGCCGCTGCGCCGGGAGCTCATCCCCAACCTGCGCAACCTGGACCGGGCCTTCGTGGACACCGACTACGACCCGGGCAACCAGTACACGATCCCCTGGCAGTGGGGCACGACCGGCATCGGCTACAACGTGGCCAAGGTCCCGGGCGGGAAGATCGACTCGTGGAAGCCGCTGTTCGACCCCGCGCCCCAGATGGCCGGGCGGGTCTCGCTGCTCCGCGAGGTGAGCGAGCTGATCAACTGCGCGCTCATCTACCTCGGCAAGGCCCCGAACTCCACCGCGGACGCCGACCTGGCCCAGGTCGTCAGGCTGGTCCGCTCGCTCAAGGGCAGGGTCAGCAAGTTCTCGAGCGACACCTACATCGACGAGCTGGCCAAGAACCAGACCTGGATCGCGCACGGATGGAGCGGCGACGTGTTCCAGGCGGCCGAGCGCAACCGCAACGTGGCCTACGCGATCCCCAAGGAGGGGTCGTTGCGCTGGACGGACGTGATGTGCATCCCCAAGGGCGCGCCCCACCCGAAGAACGCCGCCCTGTTCATGAACTACGTGCTCACACCGACGGTGAACGCACGGATTTCCAGATATGTCTCCTACGGGACCCCGGTGACGCTGGCGAAGGCGCTCCTCCCCGAGGAGCAGCTCCAGGACCCCACCATCTACCCGCCCGCCTCGGTGAAGCTCTCGGTCATCACCCCGAGCGGAGAGAAGCTGCAGAAGTGGCAGGCGGCCTACGACCGCATCGTCAAGGCCTGACAGGCCTGCCCGAAGCGGGCGAGGTCCCCGTCCCCCCTGGAGCCCTGGTCAAGCATCGGCGCCGCGGTCGTGCACGCTGGGCCTTCTTGGAGCCTCGGAGCCGCACGCTGTGGGTACTTGACCGGGGCTCCAGAGCTCGCTGAGCGCCTGGAGCACGTCGTCGACCGAGAGGGCGAGCAGGCCGGGGTCGGGCCGCGCGGCGTGCGGGTCGCCGCTGCGGCCGGCCCAGAGCGCCCGGTGCCAGGGCCGGGCGGCCGGCGGCCCCCACAGGGCGGGGGAGACCGGCCCGCACAGCACCACCGAGGGCGTGCCGAGCGCGGTGGCCAGGTGGGCCACGCCGGTGTCGCCGCACACGACCCGGCCGGCGGCCGCGACCAGGCGGCCGAGCGCGAGCACGTCGCCCCCGACCGAGTGGACCGCCCGGCCGGGCAGGCCGGCTCGGCGGGCCACGCCGCGGGCGAGCGCGGCCTCGCCCGGCCCGGCGGTCACCACCACCCCCCGTCCCCGCGCCAGCTCCGCGGCGGCCACGGCCGCGAAGCGATCCGGCGGCCAGCGCCGGGCCGGGCTTCCGGCGCCCGGGTGGAGCAGGGTGGCCCCGCAGGCGCCGTCCGGCGCGGGGCCGGGGGGCAGCTCCAGGTCGAGGCGTCCCGGATCGGCCGGGATGCCGTGCTCGCCGAGCAGGCGGCACCAGCGGGCCACCTCGTGCTCGTCGGCACGCCAGCCCGGGCCCAGGGCGCTGCCCGCGACCGCGGGGTGGGCGAAGGCGACCAGGGCCCCGGGCTCGGCCGCGAGCAGGAGCCGGTGGCTCTGCGGACCGGCGCCGTGCAGGTTGACAGCGACCGCGGCGTGGCGCAGCCGTGGGTGCGGCGGGCCCGCGAGCCCGTCGGTGGGAACCACCTCGTCGACCGTACCCGTGCAGTGGGCCAGCGGCGCCAGCGCCGCTCGGGTGGCGAGCACCCGGTGGTGGCGGGGGAAGGCGTCGGCCAGAGCGTGCAGGGCGGGCACGCCGGTCAGCAGGTCGCCGAGCCCGAGCGCGCGCAGCACGGCCACCAGCGGCCGTCCCGTGACCGGCGTGCCACCAGGCGGCTGGCGGGTGGTCATGGCCAGGAGGTCTCCGTGGACGGGGCGACGACCAGCTCGCGGATCTCGCAGCCGGGCGGCTGCTCGAGCGCGAACAGCACGGCCTCGGCGACGTCCTCGGGCTGGTTCAGCTTGGTGTCCGGCGGCGGCTTGTACTGCTCGGTGCGGTCGTCGAAGAACGCGGTGTGCATGCCGCCGGGGACGAGCAGGGTGACCCCCACGCGGCCGGCGGTCTCGGCCGCCAGCGCACGGGTGAACCCGACCACCCCGAACTTGCTCGCACAGTAGGCGGTGGCGTCGCTCACCGCGCGCAGCCCGAGGGTCGAGGCGACGGTGACCACCCTGCCGCGCACACGTTCCAGGTAGGGCAGGGCGGCCCGCACCACCGCAGCCGTGCCGACCAGGTTGACCAGCACCACCCGCTCCCACGCGTCCGCGGGCACGTCGGCGAGCCGGCCGCAGCTGTCGGTGCCCGCGGCGGTCACCACCGCGCGCAGGCCGGCGTGCCGCTCGGCCACTGCCCGCACGGCTGCCTCGGCCGCCCTGCCGTCGGCCAGGTCGACCAGCTCGTGCTCCACGTCCGAGGGGGGCCGGACCCGGTCGAGCACGACCGGGGTGCCGCCGACCGCGGCGACCGCCCGCACCACGGCCGCGCCCAGGCCCGACGACCCGCCGGTCACGACCACCGGGCCGGCCTCCTTGCCTGAAGCACGGAAGGCATCTCTGCCTGAAGCACGCAAGGCATCCTTCGCCGGGCCGGCCGCGCCTGGAGCGTGCAAGGGCTGCTCGCCTGCAGCGCGGAAGGGCTGCTCGCCTGCAGCGTGCAAGGGCTGCTCGCCTGCAGCGTGCAAGGCCCGGCGCGCTGCCATCTCATCGGTTGCCACGGCGGACGACCTCCTTCATCAGGTTGGTGGTGGAGCGCCCGGGGAGGTAGGGGAGCACCACGGCCTGGCCGCCCCAGGACGCGAGCAGGCCCGCCTCGGGCAGGTCGGACAGGGCGTAGTCGCCACCCTTGGCGAACACGTCCGGCCGGAGCCGGTCCAGCACCGCCTCGGGGGTGCGCTCCTCGAACACCACCACAGCGTCGACGCACCCGAGGGCGGCCAGCACCGCGGCCCGGTCCGCCTCGGGGACCAGAGGCCGGCCGGGGCCCTTGAGCCGTCGCACCGACCCGTCGGAGTTGAGGCAGACGATCAGGCAGCTCCCGAGCGAGCGGGCGGCCCGCAGGGTCGCCACGTGCCCGGCATGGAGCAGGTCGAAGCACCCGCCGGCGGCCACCACGGTCCCGCTCCGGGCGCGCACCGCGGCGGCCACCTCCTTGGCCGCCGCCATGCCCACGGCGACGTCCCGGCGGGAGGCGTCGCCCCCGGTCGCGCCGGCCGCCGCGGTAGCCACTTCCTCGTCCGCCGCCATGTCCACGATCACGGCTGGTGCGGGGGCGTCCGGCCAGCCCGGCAGCCGGACTGCTGCGGCGCCCCCGGCGGCCACGAACGCCGAGGCGGCCGCCACCGCACCCGCGACCGCCTCGGACGGGAGCGCGCCACCGGCCAGGAGGCCGGCCGCGGCGGCCGCGAAGCGGTCCCCGGCACCGCACGGGTCCCCGCCGGGCGCTGGCGGGGCCGGCACCACCAGCGGCGGAGCATCCCCACCGACCAGCAGGGCGCCCTGAGCGCCCAGGGTCACCGCCACACCGGCCGCACCCCAGCGTCTGGCGAGCGCGCGGGCCCGGGCCGTCACCGCGGCCAGGCCAGGGTTGGTGCCGGCCGCCTCCGGCGCGAACCGGACCGCCTCGGCCCGGTTGGGGGTGGCCAGGCGCGCCCCCGGGACCGGCTCGGCACCCTGCGGGTGCGGGTCCCAGACGACCGGCACCCGGGACGGCAGGCGAGCGAGCGCGGCTCGCACGCCGGCCCCGGCGGCCAAGCCCCGGCCGTAGTCGGCGACCAGCACGGCCCGGGCGCCGGCCAGCGCGCGGCGGCCGGCGGCGGTGAGGGCGCCGACGGCGCCCGGCCGCACGCCGCGGTCGACGCGGAGCAGCGAGCGGCCCTCGGCCCGCACCCGGACCTTTTCCGGGGTCGACCCGGCCAGGCCGAGGTCGACGACGGTCACCCCGGCGCCTCCGAGCAGCCGGGCCAGCATCTGGCCCGGCTCGTCCCCGGCCAGGGCGGTCAGCAGGACGACCTCCTGGCCGCCCATGCCGGCCAGGACCGCGGCCAGTGCCGCGCCGCCCGGTCGGCAGCGCTCCTCGGGCTCGTCGACCACGGGAACGGGCGCATCCGGGCTGAGCCGCTCGACCCGGCCGTCGAGGTCGCGGTCGAGCAGGGCGTCGCCGAGCACCACGATCATCGCAGCACCCGTCCCATGCCGGCACCCCTGCGGGGTTCCCCGGACCCCTCCCAGCCGACCGGGGCACCCCTGCGGGGTTCCCCGGACCCCTCCGGCAGGGTGCGCCCGGCTCGCCCCTGGACCAGGCTGGCGTACACGTCGAGGGTGGCGCCGGCGATCCGGTCCCAGCCGTAGCGGCGCCTGGCCCGGCGCGCCCCGGCCCGGCCGAGCGCGGCCCGGCGGTCCGGGTCGCCGAGCAGGGCGCCGAGCGCCTCGGCGAGCACGTCAGGGCGGCGCGGCGGCACGTGCAGGCCGGTGACCCCGTCGACCACGGTGTCGACCAGCCCCCCCACGGCCGAGGCGACCACCGGGGCACCGCAGGCCATCGCCTCGAGCGGCACGATCCCGAACGGCTCGTACCAGGGCACGCAGACGACCGCGTCGGCCGAGCGGAGCAGCGCCGGCACCTCCCGGCGGCCGACCCGGCCGCGGAACCGGACCCGGTCGGCCACACCCACCTCGGCCGCCAGGGCGGCCAGGCGGCGTGCCTCCGGGTCCTGTCCGAGCCGCCCGGCGTCCGGGCCGCCCGCGACCACCAGCTCGGCCCCTGGCACGGATCCAAGGGCGGTGATGGCGTTGCCGATGCCCTTCCGCTCGACCAGGCGGCTCACCACCACCAGGCGCTGAACAGGCCGCGCCGGGCGCGCCTCGGCCGGCCCGGCCGGGGTGAACAGGCCGAGGTCCACCCCGCATGGCACCACCGCGATCCTGTGCAGGTCGGCGCCCATCCTGGCCAGCTCGAACACCTCGTCCGAGCAGGTCGCCACGATGGCGTCGGCCCGCCGCACGATCGCGGCCTCCTCGCCGATGCGCTCGCGTGGGCTCGGGTCCCTGGCGCCGTAGTGCCGGCGCTTGACCACGCCGAGCGCATGGAAGGTCTGCACCACCGGCAGGCCGAGCGCGTGCCCGGCCGCGAGCGACGCCCGGCCCGACATCCAGAAGTGGGCGTGGACCAGGTCAGGCGGGTCGGCCTGCCAGGACCGGCGCAGCCGGTCGGCGAACTCGTCCATGTAGGGCAGCAGGCCGTCCATGGCGACGGGCCCGGCCGGGCCGGCGTCGACGTGCTCGACGGTCACGCCAGGTGGGAAGGCGACCCGCCCGGGCAGCTCCGGGTCGTCCCGCCTGGTGTGGACCACGACCTCCACGCCCCGCCTGGCCAGGGCGGTCGACAAGGCGGCGACGTGCACGTTCTGGCCCCCGGCATCGACCCCGCCGAGCATCGCCAGCGGGCTCGCGTGCTCGCTCACCATCGCGACCTTCATCCGCGCACCTCCTCGAGCAGCCGGTCCCACGCGGCCAGGAACCGGTCGAGGCCGTAGCGGGCGAGCGCGGCGGCGCGGGCCGTCTGGCCGGCCAGCCGGGCCCGCTCCGGGTCGGCGGCGAAGGCGGCGAGCCCGGCGGCCAGCGCGTCGACGTTGGTCGAGACCACGCCGGCCTCGGGCGGCACCGCCTCGACGACCTCGGTGGTGGCCAGTGCGACCACCGGCATGCCGAGGTGCATCGCCTCGAGCAGCGACAGCCCGAGCGAGGTCCAGCGGACCGGGTGCAGGTAGACGCGGCGCCTGGCCATCTCGCCGTGCAGCCGGGCCTGGGGCAGGTCGTCGACGGCTCGCACCGGCGGGCCGACCTGCTCGGCCCCGATGCCGAACAGGTCGACAGGGACGGCGGCGGCCAGGCGGGGCAGCAGGTCGGTGCCGGTGACCCGGCCCCGGCGGGCCGCCTCGTTGATGACCACGGCGGCACGGGCCAGCTCGCCGGTGTAGCGCCGGCCGGGGTCGACGACGCCGTGCTCGATCACCCGGGTCGGGGTGCTGCCGCAGTCCCAGAACAGGTCGTTGAAGTGGGTGACGTGGACGACGGTGAGGTCGGGGCGGTCCGCGGCCGGGTGGCGGAGCTCCCCGATCCGCCCCTGGGGAGCGTTGTGCTCGAGGTAGACGGCAGGCACGTCCCGACCCGGCCGACGGCCGCCGAGCCAGTGGGCGGCGAGCCCGTCCAGCTCCCCCGGGCGTTGGAGCACGACCACGTCGACCTCGGCGCGAGCCGACTGCTCCGGGGTGACCTCGACGGCTGAGTCCGGCCAGGCGTACGTGCGAGCCCGGCCCCGGCCGACCGGGCCCCGGCCGGGGAGCACCGGCACCAGGTACTG
Source organism: Actinomycetes bacterium (assembly GCA_036000965.1). Lineage (NCBI taxonomy): Bacteria > Bacillati > Actinomycetota > Actinomycetes > Actinomycetes bacterium. Next base: position 48,989 of record DASYUT010000133.1, on the reverse strand, counting down.
GTGCCGGCCCTGCACGAACGAGGTGGTCCAGGCGCCGTGTACGTGCCACAGCAGGATCCTGGCTGGCGCGCCCTGCCCGCTGCGCGACGCTCCGGGTGCGCCCGCCCGCATGCTGGGCGCGCCCTCCTCGCTGCGCGACGCTCCGGGTGCGCCCGCCCGCGCCTGGCGCACCTCCGGCACCCCACCCGCTCCGGGTGCGCCCGCCCGCATCATCGGCCGGCCACCCCCTCGAGCACCCCGGTGGCCGTGACCGGGCTGGCCGCCAGGCGGTCGAGGGCGGCCGCGACCTCGCCGGCGTCCACCTCGTTCAGGCACGGGTGGCCGGGGACCGGGCACACCCGGGCCCGGGAGCCGGCACAGGCGGCGTCCTGGCGGCCGAGCAGGACGTGCGGGACCCCCCAGGGCCGCCAGCGGGCCGCGGGCACCGTCGGGGCGAACAGCGACACCACCGGGGTGCCGACCGCGGCGGCCAGGTGGGCAGGGCCGGTGTTGCCCACCACGGCCGCGTCGGCGCCGGCCAGCACCTCGGCCAGCCCGGCCAGGTCGACGCGGCCCCCGAGGTCGGTCACCTCGGGCCGGGGCGGCCCGGCGACCAGGGCGGTCAGCTCCCGCTCGCCGGTCCCGCCGGTGACCACGACCCGGCGTCCCCGGTCGGCGAGCAGCCGCACGAGCGCGGCGTTGCGCCCGGGCGCCCAGGACCGGGCGGCCACCGACGCACCCGGATGGACCACCACGTACGGTGCCTGCAGCGGCGGCGGCTCGCCCGCCCTCGGGCGCAGCACGGCGAGCCGGCCACCGTCGCCCTGGGGCAGCCGGTAGCCGAGGGTGGCCACGAGCGACAGGGCCCGCTCGACCTCGTGGACCTCCTCGTCGACCCGGTGGCGGACGTCGAGCAGGGAGCCCGGGTAGTCGACGCTGATCGCTGCGATGGTCCTGACCCCGGCCAGCCGCAGTAGCAGGGCGAGGGGCAGCGGGCTCTGGTGGAACGAGGTGAGCACGATCGCCTGGTCCACGCCGCGCCGGGCCATCCTGGCCACGAACGCGTCGGTGGCCGCCTGGCTGACCGGCTCAGGCTCGGCCTCGATCCAGGGGGCCGCCTCGACCACCACCTCGTCCACGCCGGGCAGCAGCTCCGCCGCTGCCCGGCCCCGGGGGCCGCAGAGCAGGGTGACCCGGGCCGCTCCGGCCGCCACCGCGCGCACCGCGGGCCCGGCCAGCAGCACGTCGCCGGCGTTGTCCTGTCTGGCCACGAGCACGTGAGGCCCGTCCGGGTTGCCCACCGGCCCGCCTGCCCGCCCGCGCAGGGTGCCGGCCGGGGTCATGTCCGGGGTCCTTCCAGGCCGGGGGCTGGCGCGGCACCGGCTCGACCGGCACGGGCGCCGAGGACGAGGTCGACGGCGGCCTCCAGGTCGGCGGCGACCTCCGGGGCCGCGGCAACCTCCTCGGGCCTGGTCGCCGGGGTGGGGACGAGCACGGCCCGGGCGCCGGCGGCCAGGGCGGCCTCCACGTCGGCGCCGACGTCGCCGATCACGACGCAGCCGCGGGGGTCGACCCCGAGCCGGCCTGCTGCCTGCTCGACCAGGCCGGGGGCCGGCTTGCGGCAGCCGCAGCCCTGCCCCGGGGCGTGCGGGCAGACCACCCAGGGTCCGAGCGGCCCGAGCAGCTCCTCGACCCGGCGGTTGACCGCGGCCACCTGCTCGAGGGTGAGGAGCCCGCGGCCCACGCCGCTCTGGTTTGAGACCACGGCGGTCGGCACGCCGGCCGCCCGCAGCCGCTCGAGCGCCCGCCTGGCGCTCGGCATGACCTCGACGCGCGCCGGGTCGCCGTTGTAGGGCACGTCCACGACCAGGGTGCCGTCCCGGTCGAGCAGCACCGCCGCCGGCCGCGCTGGCGTCGCCTGGTCCTCCGGGAGCGGCTCGGCCCGGGCCGTGGTCCCGGCGTCCGGCCCGGGCCGGGCCGGGACCACGGCATCCCGCCCGGGCCGGGCCGGGTGGTCCCGGTGCCACGGGTCGGGCCGGGCCGGACGCCGGGGGCCCGCCTGGGGGTCGACCGGGGGCGCGACACCGGGCGCCGGGGGCCTGGCCCGGGGTGCGACACCGGGCGCCGGGGGCCTGGCCCGGGGCCTCCGGGTCGTGCCGGCCAGGAGGCGGGTGCGAGCCAGGCCGGCCAGCCAGTGCCAGGTCGCGGCGGCCGGCAGCAGCACGCTGGTGCCGAGCATCCTGGCCACCTCCGCCCGGGTGCGCGGCCCGGGCGCGATACGGGCCCAGGCCAGCTCGGCCGTGCCGGCCAGCCACAACGCCGACCCGATCGCGGCCAGGCGGGAGCGGCCCGCCGCGAGCGCGGCCAGCGCGGTGGTGCCGGCAGCGGTGACGGCCAGGTGCCTCCCGCGGCGGCCGCGGGGCACCCCGGCCGCCGCGCGCCAGCCCGGCCCGTGCAGCGCCCGCATGAGCGCGTCGTCGGCGTTGCCGGCCTGCAGGCGCACGCTGACCAGCGGGCCGGCCGGGCGGACCGGGTGCCGGACCGTGCGCTGCCCGCGCTCGATCCGGTACCCGGCGCGGACAACCCGCAGGCCGAGGTCGGCGTCCTCCCTGTAGGCGCGCGGGAAGCGCTCGTCGAAGCCGCCGACCTCGGCCAGCACCGACCGCCGGTAGGCGAGGTCGGCGGTCGCCCAGCGGGCCGACTCGAGGCCGTGGACGTTCCGCTCCCAGTCGGTCGGGCGCCGCCCGCGCGGCAGCGGCACCTCGACCCGGCCCTGGCTGCCCGCGACCGTGGGGGGCAGGCCGGCGAGATCGGCCCGCAGCTCCGCGGCCCAGGCCGGGCCGGGCACGACGTCGTCGTCGAGGAAGGCGGCCCAGGGCTGCCGCCCGGCCCGCCAGCCGGCGTTGCGGGCCGCCGCCGGGCCCCGGGCCCGCCCGGGCACGACCCTGACCAGCCCGGCCAGCGCGGCCGGGGGCCCACAGGGCAGCAGCGGCCGTCCCCGGTCGCGCCGGTCGTCGACCAGCACGACCAGGCCGGGCAGGCGCTCGGCCTGGCTGGCGAGCGCCTCGAGCAGGACGGCGAGCGACGGCCGCCCAACGGTCGGCACGACCACGTCGAACCGGGGGCCGGGGAGTGACGCCTGCTCGGTCATCGGCTGCTGAGGGCCGCCCGGCGGACCAGGAAGGGGCCGAGAGCGAGCACGTCGACGGGTGCCGAGCCGAAGCATTCGAGCGCGTCCCTGGGGTCGTCGACCATCGGCCGGCCGGCGGTGTTCAGGCTGGTGTTGACGACCACGGGGACCCCGGTGCGGCGCTCGACCGCCTCGAGCATCCGAGCCACCAGCGGCTCGTCGTCCCGGTCGACGGTCTGGATACGGGCGCTGCCGTCGACGTGGACGACCGCCGGGATCCGGTCGCGCCACTCCGGCCGGACCCGGTGGGTGAACAGCATGTAAGGGCTGGGCATGGGGCCCTCGAACACCTCGGCGGCCCGCTCGGCGAGGACCATCGGGGCGACCGGGCGGAACTGCTCCCGCCCCTTCACCTCGTTGAGGCGCTCGAGGTTGGCGGCCCGGCCAGCGTTGGCGAGCAGGCTGCGGTGCCCGAGCGCGCGCGGGCCGTACTCGCTGCGCCCCTGGAACCAGCCGACCACGCCGTCGGCCGCGACCACCTCGGCGACGGCGTCGGCCACGTCGGCGGGGCGCTCGTGGGCGACCTTGGCCGTGGCCAGCCACGCCTCGAGCTCCTCGTCGGTCCAGCCGCGGCCGAGTGCGGCGGTGCGCATGGGCCCGACCCGGTCGCCCAGGGCCCGGGCCACGTGGAGGGCGGCGCCGAGCGCGGTGCCGGCGTCGCCAGCGGCCGGCTGGACCCAGATCCGCTCGAACGGCCCCTGCTCGGCCAGGTAGGAGTTGGCGACGCAGTTGAGGGCCACGCCGCCGGCCATGGTGAGGTCGCGGTCGCCGGTGCGGGCGTGGAGCCACCGGACCAGCTCGAGCAGCACCTCCTGGAGCCGGAGCTGGACGCTGGCGGCCAGGTCGGCGTGCTCCGACGTCAGCGGCTCGCCCGCGCGGACCCGCTTGACCAGGCTGTCCAGCTCGATCGGGGCCACCGTGAAGCCGCCGTCCCCGGTGGTGCGGACCGCCTCGCGCAGCTCGCGGAGATGGGCGGGCCGGCCGTAGGCGGCCAGCGCCATCACCTTGTACTCGTCGGAGGACCGCCGGAAGCCGAGGTGGTCGGTGACCTCCTCGTAGAGCAGCCCGAGGGAGTGGGGGAGCTGCTGGGCGGCGAGGATCTCCAGCTCGCCGTCGACCGACCTGCCGGCCAGGTGCGAGGCGTGCTCGCCGCGCCCGTCGAGCACCAGCACGCTCGACGACCGGTAGGGCGCGGCCAGGTGGGCCGAGGCGGCGTGGGCGACGTGATGGGGCACGTAGCGCAGGCAGGCCGGGTCGAGCCCGGGAAGGGCGGTCCGCAGGAACAGCGGCGCCCGCTCGGCGTACAGGGTCCGCAGTCCCTCCCAGCCGTCGGCGCTCACGTCCGGGCCGACCGGCGGGGCCAGGGCCGGGTCGTAGGAGTAGGCGACCGCGTCCAGGTCCTCGGGGGCCAGGCCGGCCTCGGCCAGGCACCAGGCTGCCGACCGCTCCGGCAGCTCCCAGGTCGCGAACGGCACGGGCGGCTTGCCGTGCTTGCGCCGGCTGAAGCGTTCCTCCTCGGCGGCGGCGACGATCTCCCCGTCGACGACGAGCGCGGCGGCCGGGTCGTGGAAGACGGCGTTGATCCCGAGCACCCGCACGCTCAGCCCTCCCGCCGGGCAGGGGGGCCGAGCGGGCAGCCCGAAGCTCCGTGGTCCATCGGTGTCCTTTCCGCTGCTCGAACCTGCGCGCTGCTTGCTCAGGCGGTTCTGCGGTGGGAGGTTCGAGTAACCGGCGAGCCGGGGAGCAAACAACCTTAAGGTGATTCTCTTAGCTGTCTCTCAGGTCCCATTTGTTTGCGCTGGTCCGGTCGGGATACCGGGGGGAGGCATCCGCTGCCGACCGGAAGGAGTTGAATGCCCCCGTCCGCCCCGAACGTCGCCGTCGTGGTGGCGACCAGGAACCGCGTCCAGGAGCTGCTGTCCACGCTCTCGGCCCTCCAGCGGCTGCCCGAGCGCCCCCGGGTCGTGGTCGTCGACAACGACTCCGGGGACGAGACCGTCTCCTGGGTTCGCAAACAGCACGCGGCGGTCGACCTCGTCGAGCTCGACCGGAACCTGGGCGCCGCTGCCCGGACGGTCGGGGCCCGGCACGTCAGCGAGCCCTATGTCGCGTTCAGCGACGACGACTCCTGGTGGGCGTCCGGGTCGCTGGCCCGGGCGGTGGAGCTGTTCGAGCGCCACCCGAGGCTTGCGGTGGTCGCCGCCCGGGTCCTGGTCGGCCCCGGGGAGCGCCTGGACCCGGTGTGCGCGGCGATGGCCGCAAGCCCGCTCCCAGCAGCCGCCGACCTGCCCGGTCCCAGCGTCCTCGGGTTCGTCGCCTGCGGAGCGGTCGTGCGCCGCTGCGCCTTCCTCGCCGTGCGGGGGTTCCACCCCAGGTTCGGCGTTGGCGGGGAGGAGGAGCTGCTCGCCATGGACCTGGCCGCCCGGGGCTGGGGGCTCGCGTACGTGGAGGAGGTCATGGCCCACCATCACCCCTCGCCCAGCCGCGACCCGGACGGCCGGCGGCGGGTCCAGGTCCGCAACGGGCTCTGGTCGGCCTGGCTGCGGCGCCCGCTCGGCGGCGTGGCCAGGCAGACCCTCTCTCTCCTGCCCGCCGCCGTCGGCGACCCGGCGGCCCGGGCCGGCGTGCTCGACGCGGTGCGGGGGCTGCCCTGGGTGCTGCGCGAGCGGCGCCCGGTGGCCCCCGAGCTGGAGGCCGACCTCCGCACGCTCGGCACCTACGGCACGGGTTCTGGCCGCAGGCGGACCGGACGCAGGTAGCTGGCCCGCAGCGCCCCGTCACCGTCCCAGTCGAGCACCCAGGTCGAGCCCTTGGCCCAGCGGAGCGGGGCGGCCGGGCGCAGGCCGTCGGCGACGAGCTGCTCCATGACCCGGCCGATCAGCTCGCCATGGCTGCACAGCACGGCTGTGGCGATGGCGCGGTCGTCGATCAGCTTCAGGGCGCGGGCGGGCTCGGCCTCCACGCCGAGCCGATCGTCGACCTCGATGGGCAGCCGCCGCTGCCTGGCCAGGGGCTCGACGGTCTGCAGGCAGCGGGTGGTGGGGCTGGACAGGATCCGGGTGACCGGCAGGTCGCTGAGGGTGGCCACCAGCCCGGCGGCCTCGTGGCGGCCGGGCTCGCTGAGAGGGCGGAGCGCGTCAGGGGCGGCCCAGGTCTCCTTGCGGCCGGCGTGGGCGTGGCGCACGAGATAGATCAATACGGCCTCCTCCCACCGGTCGGGATGCGGGCATATTGCACAAGCTGAGCTTGGGCTGGTCAACTCGACTGGCGCGGAGACCGCCGCCCTCGTCGCGAAGATCGGGGGAGACGCGGGCAGGCTGGAGCGCCGCCCGGAGGCCGCGGCTGCGGCTGCTGCTCCTCCAGGTCGCCAACCGACGCTGGCGATAGTAGTTGCCCTTGCAACGATAATGGGGTCGAGGGATACTGGACCATGTCCAAGCGTCCCGGCGACGGGCACCTGGCCGCCTGGCGGAGCCTGCTCGAGGCCCACGCCGCCGTCACGGAGCTTCTCGCCCGGGAGCTCAAGGACGAGCGCGGGCTCCCCCTGGGCTCCTACGAGGTGTTGCTCCGGCTCGCCAAGGCGCCTGGCGGTCGCCTGCGCATGCAGGACCTGGCCGAGTCCGTGCTGCTGTCCAAGAGCGGCCTGACCCGCCTGGTCGACCGCATGGAGCGCGGCGGCCTGGTCCGCCGCGAGAGCTGCCCGTCCGACCGCCGAGGCACCTTTGCGGTGCTCACCTCCAAGGGAAGGACCGCCTTCCGGCGCGCGGCCCCCGTCCACCTCCGCGGCATCCAGGAGCACTTCGCCGGGCACCTCGACAGCGCCGAGGCCGAGGTGCTCCACGCCGCCCTGGCCAAGGTGGCCGGAGCGGCCCGGCTCCAGGGTCGCCTCCTGGACAGTTGCGACGAGGAGAGGCGTTGACGCCTGCAGCCACCTCCGAGCCCGAGCGCGGCCGCTCGGTGCTGGCGTTCGCGATCCTCTCCTTCCGCTGGGTGACCCTGGTCTGGCTGTCGCTGGTCGCGCTCGGCAGCGAGCTGGAACGGCCGCTGGTCGCGGCCGGCGCGATCGTGGTCACCGTGGCCTGGACCGCCTGGCTCACCGTGGTCCGGCCCCGTCCCTCGCCCGCCGTGCTCGCCGTCGACCTCGGCCTCGCCGTGGCGCTGACCTTGCTCTCCGGCTGGGTCGTCCCGGCCGGGCAGGTGGTCGGCGACCACCCGTTCTTCGCCAGCGCCTACCCGGTGGCCGCGGACGCGTTCTGGGGCGCGACGCTCGGCTTCCGGGGCGGCCTGGTCGCCGGGGCGGTGGTCGGGCTGTCGCTGGCCGGCAGCCACCTGGTCAACGGCATCGACGTCGCCGACGAGTCAGTGCCCCAGCTGCTGCACCTGGCCAGCGGGATGCTCAACCACGTCATCGCGGGTGGGGCGGTGGGGCTGGTCGCCGAGCTCCTGGGCCGCTCGGCCGCGCAGCTCCAGCAGGCGGCCGAGGAGACGATGCAGGCCCGCGAGCGGGCCGCCCGGCTGGCCGAGCGCGAGTCGCTCGCCCGCCAGATCCACGACTCGGTCCTGCAGGCGCTGGCCATGGTCCACAAGCGGGGCCGCGAGCTGGCCACGGGGGGTCCGGTCCCGGCCGCCGAGGTGGCCAGGCTGGCCGAGATGGCCGGCGCCCAGGAGGAGGCCCTGCGCGCCCTGGTCCTACGCGAGCCGCGGGAGTGGCCGACGGGGACGGCGTCGCTCCGCGCCGAGCTGGAGGCGCTCGCCCGGGCCGGGTCGCCGGTGCCGGTCACGGTCAGCGCCACCGGCCCCATCACCCTGCCCGTCCGCCATGTCGACGAGCTGGCCGCTGCGGTCCGGCAGGCGCTCGACAACGTCGCCGAGCACGCCCGGGCCTCCCGGGTGTCGCTGTTCGCCGACGCCGACGAGGACGCGGTGGTGGTGGCCGTGCGCGACGACGGGGTGGGGTTTGAGTACGACGAGCCGAGCCTGGCCGCCCAGGGCAAGATCGGCCTGCTCAAGAGCATGAAAGGCCGCGTCGAGCAGCTCGGTGGGACGATGCGGGTCGACAGCCGGCCTGGCGGCGGCACCGAGGTCGAGCTCCGGGTCCCGATCGCCCCGGACGATGGTCGGTAGCCGCGGTTCCGTCGCAGACGCGGCCGCCCCCGACGGCAGCCGCTGACCGTCGGGCCTCGCGCGCTTCAGGCGGGTGGGCCTCGCGCGCTTCAGGCAGCGTGGGCCGGTCCGTCATACTTGTGCAGGCGGCGGGGCACCAGAGGAGTTGAGCGTGGCCGACGAGCGCGTACGGGTGATGGTGGTCGACGACCATCCGGTCTGGCGGGACGGGGTGCGCGGCGACCTGGAGGCGTCGGGCAAGGCGGTTGTGGTGGCCGAGGCGTCCGACGGTGGTGAGGCGATCGAGCTCGCCAGCGAGGCAATGCCCGAGCTGGTGCTCATGGACCTGAACCTGCCCACGGTCCGGGGGGTGGAGGCGATCCGCCGCATCGTCGAGGAGTCGCCCCACGTGAAGGTGCTGGTCCTGTCGGCGTCGGGCGAGGAGGCCGACGTGCTCGAGGCGGTCAAGGTGGGGGCCAGCGGCTACCTGCTCAAGAGCGCCACCTCGGCGGAGCTGGCCGACGCGGTGGCCAGGGTGCGCGCGGGCGAGCCGGTGTTCTCGCCCTCGCTGGCCGCCCTGGTCCTCGGCGAGTTCCGGCGGATGAGCGCGGCCGCCACCGAGCCCGGCCTGACCGCGCGCGAGACCGAGGTGCTCAAGCTCGTGGCCAAGGGCTACGCCTACCGCGAGATCGCCGACAAGCTGTTCATCAGCACCAAGACAGTCCAGAACCACGTCCAGAACATCCTCACCAAGCTGCAGCTCGCCGGGCGCTACGAGCTGATGCGCTACGCCATCCAGCGGGGCCTGGACCGCTCCTAGCACGGGCGGGGTTAGCTCGGGCTGATCCGGGTACGCCACCTGACTCGCGCACCGCGCCGCGGCGACGCGTCCCGACCCCGACCGCTGGACCGAACCCCGAACCCCGAACCCGACCACCGACCGCCGGACCGAACCCGACCACCGACCGCCGGACCGAGCCCGACCACCGACCGCCGGACCGAGCGAGGAGACGTCATGGACGAGCAGCAGGCCCGAGCCCGCCTGGAGGAGGAGCGCAGCCGCCTCAACCGGGTGCTGGACGGCCTCCGGGCCGACCCGGAGACCGAGTCGGACGTGGCCGCCGTCGGCGAGCTGTCAGCCTACGACCAGCACCCGGGCGACATCGGCACCGAGGTCTTCGAGCACGAGAAGAACCAGTCCTTGCTCGAGCACGTCCAGGCCGAGCTGGTCGAGGTCGAGGAGGCGTTCCAGCGCCTCGAGGCGGGAACCTACGGCATCTGCCAGGCCTGCCAGCGGCCGATCGCGCCGGAACGGCTCGAGGCCATGCCCGCCACCCGCTTCTGCATCGAGGACCAGGCAAAAGCCGAGCGCGACCTGGGGCTCCCAGGAGTACGGACATGACGCTCGACGACGACACGCTGGAGGAGCCGCGAGGACCCGCCACTCCGGGAGGACTTCCCGAGCGGGACTGACGTGGACCGGCCCGGCCGGTGCTCCCGGCTGTGTGTCGCAGCCGACGGGCCTTGGGTACCATGCGCGCGCGATCCGGACCGGCGTGCCAGCACGCTGTCGAAAGGGGGGCGCATGCCGGCGTTCGACGTCGTGCGCAGGTGGAAGGGCCGCGCCGCGGTCGACCGCGACGGCGCGGAGCTGGGCGCCATCGTCGAGGTCTACTACGACGAGGAAACCGACCAGCCAGGCTGGGCTCTGGTGGCGACCGCTGCCTTCGGGCCGCGGCTGGTCCCGGTGACGGAGGCGGAGGAGCGTGGCGCAGCGGTCCAGGTCCCGCTGGACCGCTCGACCGTCGCGGGCGCGCCCGGGATGGAGCCCGGCGCCCGGCTGTGGCCACAGGAGGTGGCCGCGCTCTACGCCTACTACGACCTGGACTACTCGGGCGCCACGGCAGAGGACGCCGAGGAGGCCGAGCCTCCCGCTCCGAGGCCGTTCGAGCCGCTCAGGGCGGTCGGGGCCGGGCCGGCGGCCAGGCGCCGGCCGCGGTAGCGGCCCACCCGGCCGCGGTAGCTGCCCACCCGGCCGCGGTGGCGGCCCACCCGGCCGCGGTGGTGTTTGCTCTGCCTGGAGTGGGTGAACTTACAGGTCACGACAGCCGGCGACCGGCCGGCCTCCCTGGAGGAGCCATGCGCCGTTTCCTGCGGAACAACAGCCTCTCGGTGGTCATGTTCGGGACGTTCCTGCTGCTCTGGGTGGCCCAGAGCATCACCGGCTACCTGGTCGCCAACACCGAGGACCGCGAGCATCGCCAGCCGACCCAGAGCTACGCGCAGTACCTCGGCAGCGGGCACTTCGTCGAGGCGACGACCGAGAACTGGGAGAGTGAGTTCCTCCAGATGGCGGCGTACGTGTTCCTGACGGCGTTCCTGGTCCAGAAGGGGTCGCCCGAGTCCAAGCCGCCAGAGGGCGACGAGCAGCTCGAGGCTGACCCCCGGGAGGCCAAGGACGAGCCGGACGCGCCCGGACCTGTCCGCCGGGGCGGCCTCGTCCTCAAGCTCTACGAGAACTCGCTCAGCTTGGCCCTGTTCGGCATCTTCCTGTTCTGCTTCGTGGCCCACGCGGTCGGCGGCACCGCCGAGTTCAACGCGGAGCAGACCGCCCACGGGCAGCCCACGGTCGGGGTGCTCGGGTTCGTGAGCAGCTCGCACTTCTGGTTCCAGTCCTTCCAGAACTGGCAGAGCGAGTTCCTGGCAGTCGGGGCGCTGGTCGTGCTCGGGATCTTCCTGCGCCAGCGCGGCTCGCCCGAGTCCAAGCCGGTCGCCGCCCCTCACGCCCACACCGGCAGCGGCTAGTGACTTCCCTCCCAACGTCTGCCCGGTCGGCGCCTCGCTGGAATGGACGTCGCCGCAGCCTGGACGCCCTGGGAGCCCGGCAGCCTGGACGCCCTGGGGAGCCCGGCAGCCTGGACGCCCTGGGAGCCGGCGCCGACCAGGTAGGCCTTTGCCGGGCCGACACCAGGACGACGGCCGCCCTCGGGGCGGGAGGAGCGCTGGCCGGTCAGGGGCGTCGCCAGGTCGCCGGGTCGGCGGTGACCTGCTCGCCGGTGGCCATGTCCTTGACCTCGTGGGGCTTGCCGTTCTCGAAGGGTGGGAACCACACGAACGGGATGCGCTTGCGGGAGGCGTAGCGGATCTGCCTGGAGAGCTTGTCGGCCTGGTGGTACAGCTCGGTGTTGAGCCCGCGGCTGCGCAGCTGGGCCGCGGTGGCCACGGCCTCGGAGCGGCGCTCGTCGCTCGGAATCACCACCAGGACCTCGCTGGGCGTGCTGGGCCCGGTCTGGAGCACCCCCTCGGTGACGAGCTTGCCGAGGATCCGGGTCAGCCCGATGGACATGCCGACGCCGGGCAGGTTGCGGCGGATGAACGACCCGGCGAGGTTCTCGTAGCGACCGCCGGAGCAGATGCTGCCGTAGCCGGGCCAGTCGGCGAACCTCCCCTCGTAGACGATGCCGGTGTAGTAGTCCAGGCCGCGGGCGATGGACAGGTCGGCCACGACGCTGCCGGCCGGAAGGTCGGACAGCGAGTCCATGACGAACGCCAGCTCGTTCAGGCCCTCGGCGAGCAGGTCCGACTTGACCCCGAGCTCGCTCACCTCGTCGACCACGGCACTCCCGGTGCCGCGGATCTGGGCCAGGTCCAGGCACGCGGTGACCTGCTCGGGCGTCAGGCCGAGCTCCGAGGCCAGCAGCCGGCCGACGCCGTCGGCGCCGATCTTGTCGATCTTGTCGACGACCCGGATGACTCCGAGCGGGTCGCCGACTCCCAGGCCTTCGTAGAAGCCCTGGAGGATCTTCCGGTTGCTGACGCTGATCGACCAGGTCGGCAGGTCCAGGCCGGTGAGGACCTCGTGGATGATCCGCGGGAGCTCGGCGTCGAACTGGAGCGGGACCTGGTCGATGTTGATCACGTCGATGTCGCACTGGGTGAACTCGCGGTAGCGGCCCTCCTGGGCGCGCTCGCCGCGCCAGACGCGCTGGATCTGGTAGCGCTTGAACGGGAAGACCAGGTCGTTGAAGTGCTGGGCGACGTAGCGGGCGAAGGGCACGGTCAAGTCGAAGTGCAGGCCGAGCCGGGCGTCGCTGTCGTCGTCGGCGTCGGCTTGGAGCCGGCGCAGCGTGTAGACCTCCTGGGAGGTCTCGCCCTTGGCCAGGAGCACGTCGAGCACCTCGACCGACGGGGTCTCGATCGAGCAGAACCCGTAGCGTTCGAAGGTCTGGCGGATGCGGTCGAGCCACTGCAGCTCGACCAGCCTGACCTCGGGCGTCCACTCCGGGAAGCCGCTGATCGGGGCGGGTCGGACGAGCTGCTGGTCGCTCATTGGCAGGCCTCTCTCCTCGGGTGCTCGACTCGGGTGCTCGACTCGGGTGCTCGAGAGGAGATGGTACGGGCTCGCCCAAAGCGTCGGGGCCCGGACCAGCCGGTCCGGGCCCCGGGCTGTGCGACCTCAGAACTCCCGCATGCGCGCGGTGATCGGGGAGCCGACCCGCTGGCGCTGGCGGATGACCTTCTGCCAGTCGTTCGGCCGCGACTCCACCCGGAAGGCCGCCGCCGCCTGCGAGTTGCCGATCCGCAGCACGCGCAGCTCGACGCCGAAGAAGCGGACGTCGTCGTCGGAGTGCTGGTTCAGCCAGTCGAGGACGGCCCGGTGCTCCTCGCCGATCCGGGTGACGATCCAGACCACCGCCGACACGTCGAGGCCGGCGGCGTAGGTGATCACCTGGCCGAGGTGCGGGTGGTCGCTCGGCTCGAGCTGGTTCTCGATGGCGACGCGCCGGCCCCGGTCGGTCTGGGCCAGCAGGTCCACGTTGAACGAACCGACCGGGATGTCCCGGCCCACCTCGCGCAGACCGGAGATGCCGAGCTCCTTGGCCAGCTTGTCCAGGTTGGCGGACAGCCAGTTGCTGAACGCGTCGCCGTCGCGCGGGAAGACAGAACGGACGTCGAGCTCTTCGAACTCGGCCAGCTGAACCGGGGCTCCGCCACCACCGAAGTTGCGAGCGGGCCGCTCGAGGTCGACGGCTTGGGCGCTACGTCCGCCCGACGCCGTCGACAGGCTGGCCCGGGAGTTCTCCGGCGCGCCGGCGGACGGGGTGACGTCTGACTGGGTCACGCCGGATCCTTTCCATCGTTGGTCGCATGACCAACGGAGCGTGGCGAAAAGCGATCTGAGGGTCAAATTGCGCGGGCACGCAGCTGGAAAGCTACGTAGTAGAGCCGAGCCCCACCTGTAGTTCTGCGGAGCGATGCGTCGCCATTGCTCCGCCCCACGTTGACCGCCACGCGGTCGTCCGCTGGGTCCGCTGGATCGCGCGGCGAGCACCGCATTGCTCAGCCCCCGCGTTGACCGCCACGCGGGCCGTCCATAGGATCGGCGACACCCCCCCGGGTCCAGGGCGCTGGGCGTGACGTCCAAGGACATGCATGATCCTCAAATCGGCGCACGTCAGGAAGTTCCGGAGCATCGAGGACTCCGGCCCGATCCGCTTCGAGCCGGACGTCACCTGCTTCGTCGGCATGAACGAAAGCGGCAAGACCGCCCTGCTCCAGGCCCTGGCGTGGGCCAACCCCCAGGGCCGGCCCCCAGGGTTCGACGAGCTCCGCGACTACCCCCGGCGCCTGCGCGGCCGCGAGCGCCAGGCCATCGGCGACACCGTCCCGGTGTCGGTCACCTTCGAGCTGCAGGACGAGGACATCGAGGCGGTCTGGAGCCGCTTCGGGCCGGGGGTGCTCACCTCCCGCGAGCTGCGGGTCGAGCGCACCTACGCGAACCGGCACCGGATGATCCTGCACCAGGACAGGACCGCCCAGGCTCGCATCCTTCTCGAGAAAGCCGGCTTCGACCCCGGGCTGGCCGAAGGGTCGAACCTCGAGGCGGTCGTCGAGCGGCTCGAGCGCGAGCTCGAGCAGACGCGGCCGACCGAGGCGGCCGAGCTACTGCACGAGCTCAAGGGGCGCGACCTGTCCGCCGAGCTGGGCACGTTCCTCGCCGCCCGCCTGCCCCGGTTCCTCTACTTCGACGCCTTCAGCGTCATGCCCGGCCGGGTCTCCATCCCCAGGCTGCAGCGCACCCCGGAGGCCGAGCTGTCCGGAGGAGAGCGGACCGCCCTGGCCCTCCTGCGCCTGGCCGGCGTGGACGCCGAGGAGTTCACCGAGGACCGCTACGAGGCACGCCGGGCCGCCCTCGAAGCGGCCGCCAACCAGATCAGCGACGAGGTCTTCGCCTACTGGAGCCAGAACCGGCAGCTCGCGGTCGAGCTTGACGTCGACTTCCGCAGCCCCCGCACGCCCGCGGGCGGGGACCCCCCGTTCCTCGACGTGCGCATCCGCAACGACCGCCACCGGGTCACCCTCAACTTCGGCGAGCGGTCCGAGGGGTTCGTGTGGTTCTTCTCGTTCCTGGTCGCGTTCGCGGAGCTGCGGGACTCCGACCACGTCATCCTCCTGCTCGACGAGCCCGGGCTCGGGCTCCACGCCGCGGGCCAGGCCGACCTGCTGCGCTTCCTCCACGAGCAGCTCGCCCGCCACCACCAGGTGATCTACACCACCCACTCGCCGTTCATGGTCGACCCCCAGCACCTGCACCGGACGCGGACCGTAGAGGACGTCGAGGGCGAGGGCACCAAGGTCGGGGAGGGCGTCGAGGGCGCCAGCCCGGAGACCGTCCAGCCGCTGCGGACCGCGGTCGGCTTGGAGCTGCTGCGTCCGCTCACGCTGGGTCCCCACACCCTGGTCGTGGACGGGCCCGCCGACCTGCTCTACCTCGAAGTGGTCAGCGGGTTCCTGCGCGACACCGGCCGGACCGGCCTGGACCCGCGCTGGCTGCTCGTACCGGCCGGCGGACTGGACGCGGTCGCGGCGCTCGCGACGCTGCTCGGCGCGCCCCTCGACCTCGCCATGCTGCTCGACGTCGGCGCCGGGCACCGCTGGGTCCGCTCGCTCGTGCAGCGGGGGATGCTGCTGCCCGAGCGGCTGGTCGCGCTGACCGAATTCACCGGCGACGCCGAGGCGGGCCTCGAGGACCTGCTCGGCGACGCCTTCTACCTGCGCCTGCTGGCGGCGGCCGGGGTGGGCCGGCTCTCGGTCGAGGACGTGCCCGGCCCCGGCCGGCTGGTCGGGCGGGTCGAGCTCGCGCTCGGGCGCCCGTTCGACCGCTACCGACCCGCCCGCGTCCTCCTGGTCGACCAGGCCGACCTGCTGCCCCTACTGCCACCCGAGGCCGTGCAGCGGTTCACCGCCCTGTTCGCCACCCTCAACGAGCTGCTCTCGTAGTCTCCGGCTGGGTCCTCCGCGGGTAGGGCTTGGCAGCGGGGCGATCGTCGGCCATCTTCCCTGTCACCAGTCCGCCACGAGAGAGGAAGGCCGCATGCCCCACCCCGAGCTCGTGCGGTACCAGGCCGGCGCGGGCGTGGCCACCGTCACGCTGGACTCGCCGTCCAACCGCAACGCGCTGTCCGGCGTGCTGCTCGGCCAGCTCGCCGAGGCACTCGACCGGGCCGGCGGGGACCCCGAGGTCCGGGTGATCGTGCTGACCGGTGCCGGCCCGGCGTTCTGCTCCGGCGCCGACCTGGCCGAGCAGCAGACCATGAACGAGAGAGGGGTGGCGCCGGCCGCCGGCTTCCCGCTCCCGGACGTGCTGCGCCGGCTGTGGCGTTCGCCCAAGCCGGTCCTCGCGCGGGTGAACGGCCCCGCCCGCGCTGGCGGCATCGGGCTGGTCGCCGCGTGCGACGTCGCCCTGGCCGCCGCCAGCGCCACGTTCGCCTTCTCCGAGGTGCGCGTCGGGGTGGTCCCCGCCCTGATCTCGGTTGTCTGCCTGCCCCGGCTGCAGCCAAGGGCGGCGGTGGAGTACCTGCTCACCGGCGAGGTCTTCGACGCCAGCCGAGCCGTGGAGATCGGGCTCGTCAACCGGGCCGTCGGCGACGCCGACCTGGACGCCGAGGTGGCCCGCTACGCGGGCATGCTGCTCCGCGGCGGGCCGGAGGCGCTCGCGCATACCAAGGCGGTCACCCGGGAGGTGCCCGGGCTCGACTTCGACGCCGCCCTCGAGCGCATGCTGGCCCTGTCCCGGGACCGTTTCACTTCGGCCGAGGCCCGCGAGGGCATGCGGGCCTTTGCCGAGCGCCGCCCGCCCAGCTGGGCTCCAGGAGGAGCCCGATGAGCGCCGGCCGAGGCCGTCGCGCATCGCACGGGCCCGGCGGGTCCGCGCCGCGCTCGCCCGGCGGGGCCGCGGCGCACCGGCCTCTTCGCATCGCGAACTGTTCGGGCTTCTACGGCGACCGGCTGTCTGCCGCCCGCGAGATGGTGGAGGGCGGGCCGATCGACGTGCTCACCGGTGACTACCTGGCCGAGTTGACCATGGCGATCCTCTGGAAGGCGCGCCTGGCCGACCCCTCGGCCGGCTACGCCACCACCTTCCTGGCCCAGTGGGAGCAGATCGCGGGCACGGTCGCCGACCGGGGCATCAAGGTCGTGGTCAACGCGGGCGGCCTGAACCCGTCCGGGCTGGCCGGCGCGGTCCGCAACGTGGCGGCCCGGCTCGGGCTCGACCTCCGGGTCGCCCACGTCGAGGGCGACGACCTGCTCGGCCAGCTCCCCGAGCTGCTGGCCGCCGGCCACGACCTCGCCAACCTCGACACCGGCCGGCCGCTGGCCGAGATCCCGGCCCCGCCGGTCACCGCCAACGCCTACCTCGGCGCGTGGGGCATCGTCGAGGCCCTCGACGCGGGGGCGGACGTCGTCGTCTGCCCGCGGGTCACCGACGCCGCGCTCACCATCGGCCCGGCCGCCTGGCACCACGGCTGGGCCAGGGACGCCTGGGACGCCCTCGCCGGCGCGCTCGTCGCCGGGCATGTCCTCGAGTGCGGCGCGCAGGCCACCGGCGGCAACTACTCCTTCTTCCAGGAGGTGCCCGACCTGCTCGCCCCCGGCTTCCCGGTCGCCGAGGTGGCCGCCGACGGCAGCGCGGT
Organism: Actinomycetes bacterium; assembly: GCA_036000965.1. Taxonomy (NCBI): domain Bacteria; kingdom Bacillati; phylum Actinomycetota; class Actinomycetes; species Actinomycetes bacterium. The sequence continues at coordinate 31,742 of DASYUT010000133.1, read as the reverse complement.
CGTCACCAAGCACGACGGGCACGGCGGGCTGGTCAGCGTGGGCACCATCACCGCGCAGCTCCTCTACGAGGTGGCCGGTCCCAGGTATGCGTCCCCGGACGTGGTCGCGCGCCTGGACACGGTGCGGCTGGATCCGGATGGTGCCGACCGGGTGCGCGTCTCCGGGGTGCGGGGCGAGCCGCCGCCGCCGACTACCAAGGTCGCCATCAACTACCCGGGCGGGTTCCGCAACACCGTGGGGTTCCTGCTCACCGGCCTCGACCCCGAGGAGAAGGCAGCGCTGGTCGAGCGGGCGCTCTGGCCCCGGGTCGGCGGCAGGCGCGCGTTCGCCCGCACCGACGTCCGGCTGCTCCGGGCCGGCCCGCTCGACCCGGCGACCGGCGACGCAGCGGCCGAGCTGCGCGTCACGGTCGTGGACCCCGACCCGGCCAGGGTCGGCCGGCGCTTCTCTGGCGCCTGCGTGGAGCTCGGCCTGTCCTCCTACCCTGGCTTCACGCTCACCGCGCCGCCCGGCCGGGAGAGCGCGTTCGCGGTGTACTGGCCCGCGCTCGTCCCGAGCGAGCTGGTCCCGCACCGGGTCGTGCTCGCCGACGGGAGCGCCGTGCCCGTACCCCCCGCGCCGGGCGCCACCGAGCTGGACCTCGCGGACCCGCTCGTCCCGGCCCGCCCCCCAGCCTCCGACCTGCCCGGCGGCCAGGTCCGGGGGCTGCCGCTGGGCACCGTGGTCGGGGCCCGCTCGGGCGACAAGGGTGGCAATGCCAACCTCGGCGTCTGGGCGCGCAGCCGGCAGGGGTACGCCTGGCTCGAGGGGCTCCTCACCGTGGAGCGGTTCCAGGAGCTGCTGCCGGAGACGGCCGGCCTCGACGTGCGCCGCTACGAGCTGCCGAACCTGCTCGCCCTCAACTTCGTGGTCGCCGGCCTGCTCGGGGAGGGCGTCGCGGCCTCGACCCGGCCCGACCCGCAGGCCAAAGGCCTCGGCGAGCAGCTCCGCGCGTGCCTGGTCGCCATCCCCGCCGCCCTCGTCGACGCCGACGCCCCGCGCCCGCCAGCCGCACGAGCGGCGCCGGGCTGAGCCACCCGCCCGGCGGCCTCACGGGCCAGACGACTCCGCCCCTTCTCCGCTGCGGGCAGCGCGGCGGTCACCCCGGCCGGGCCGCCGCGGAGCTGCCGTACGTCCCCGGCACTGGGCTAGAGGCCGCGCCAGTACCGCCGGCCCTCGACCCACACGATGTGGCCGAACGGCTCGGGGAAGTGCGCGGTGGAGACCGTCATGCCCTCGGCCTCGATGCGGTCGAGCAGCGCCTGTCTGGTCCGGTCCGCCAGCCCGGGGTCCATGTCGGCCCGCGAGCACCATGCCGTCTCGGTCACCTGGGCGGGATGGTTGGCGACGTCGCCCCAGAGGACGGCCCGCTCCCCACCGGACGAGACGAGCACGCTCTGCGATCCCGGTGTGTGCCCGGGCGTGTGCAGCAGCTCGAGCTCCCCGGTCAGTGGGCGGTCTCCAGCGGCGAGGTCGAGCACGCCCAGGGTCTCCAGCGGCCGCACGGTGTGCTCGAACGCGTCGCGGTCGTTGTCGTCGCCCCCGGCCGCGAACACGTCCCAATCCGCCCGCTGCACCACGTAGCGGGCACGCGGGAACACCGGCCGCGGCTGGTCGCCGTCCCAGGTGACGTTCCAGCCCACGTGGTCGAGGTGCACGTGGGTGATGACCACCGTGTCGACCGCCTCGGGTCCGGTGCCGGCCTCGCGCAGCTCGTCGAGCAGCCGGCCCGGCGTCCCGATCCACTGCGCGCCCGGCGCCGACGCCGGCCCCACGCCGGTGTCCACCAGGATCGTCCCCCTACCAGACCGCACCAGGTAGCAGTGGTCGTGGAGGCGCCAGGCGTCGGCGCCATTGAACGTCTCCGGGTAGCGGTGCCGGTACGGCTCCCAGGCGGCGCGGCCGACGCCTGGGAAGACCTCGCCGAGGGGCGCCGGGAAGTCTCCTACCACGTCGCACAACGCGGTCACCTGCACGTCCCCGACGCTGATCGACCCGTGCGGCACGCCGGCCTCCTCATCGCCATCGCCGGCACGGGGCCGGTGTGCCCGGCCGGTCACCCGGCTATGTCTTGAGTGTCCCGGGTCGGGGCCGCCCGGTCCAGCCGCGCAGCTCGCCCAGGGTGACCACGCCGCGATGGAAGGCCTGGGACGTCTCGGTCCCGTCGATCCTCGGTCCCGTCGATCAGGGTCGACGCTCAGGGTCGACGCCAAGCTGGCCGGCCAGGCATGTGAGCGTCGCCGGAGCGTCGCGCATCAATGCAGCGGTCCCTTGCCGTCCCCTGACCAGATGGAGATGCTGGTCGTCGTGGTTGGTATCGCCGTGATCACGCCTGCCAGCATCACGGCCTTCAAGCTCGCCAGGAGCACATGGGGGACAACCGGGTCCCGCAGGTTGTAGTGCTCCCAGAAGTGCCAGCCGTCGATCAGCACATGGCAGACGACCGCGAGCAGGAGCAGGCGAAAGCCCGTGTACCACCGTGATTGGGCTCGCCTGGCGCCCACCACGGCGACCAGCAGCAGGACGAGCACCCCAAGCCAGATGAGCCAGTGGGCCCCGACCTGGTCAGAAGCGCGCTCGAAGCGGCGACCGTGCGCCGCATGCCATCGCAGGTCGACGACCTGCCCGGCCATCAGCATGGCGATCCCAGTCCACGCGCCGACAAGCAGGCGGCCCGTCGGACCGCTGGCAGCCATCCCATCCTCCTCGCGCAACCGTCTTCGGAGCGCTGTTCCTGACGCTGGTCAAGGCAGGACCACGATGATCGTAGATCAGGATAGGACCGGGGATGATCGTAGATTCAGGGCAGGACCGGGGATGATCGTAGATTCAGGGCAGGACCGGGGATGGTCATAGCCAGGGCGGCGAGCATCCGTGGAGACCGCTCAGGCTCAGGCCCGAGTAGGCTGTCCCCGGCCGTAGTGCCAGGCGGCAAGGCCGAGCAGGACGCCCCAGACCAGGAACCACAGGTCCCAGAGCATGACGTGCCAGCGCAGGGCCGTCCGGTCCACGGGCCCGGACGGAGCGATGACACCGGTCAGCACCAGCGTCCCGGCAACCACCATGAGCCCGCCGTAGACGGTCAGGACCACGCTGCCGGCCCAGGCGGCGGTGAGCAGCAGCCGGCGGGAGACTGCACGGCCCCACGGCCGGACCAGGGCAAGGGCGAGGAGCCCCCCGGCGACCTTGAGGACGCCGGCGGCCAGCCCCAGCGCGATGGCCCTGGGGCCGCCGGCCCGGCCGAGCTCCTCGATCCTCCCACCCACGGTGTCGAGCCCGGCCGTGCCTCCGAAAGCCCAGTAGAAGCTCGGAACGGCGTACAGCAACGCGCACGCGCACGCTGCGTACGCGGCCCACGCCGCCGAGCGTGACGACGTGGGGAGCGGCGCCGTGCTGCGGGCGCCCGATCGTCCAGTCATGGCGCACCTCGATCAGCAGCGCCAAGCCCGGCGGAAGCATGGGCCGGGCGCGGTCGGCCGCCCTCAGACCCTGGGCCCGAGCGCTTCGAGCACCTTGGCGGCGTGGCCGTCGGCCTTGACGTTGTGCCATGCCCGCTTGATGCGGCCCTGCTCGTCGACCAGGAAGGTGGAGCGCAGCACGCCGGTGGTGGTCTGGCCGTAGCGGGTCTTCTCGCCCCAGGCGCCCCAGGCGCCCATGACCTGGTGGTCGGCGTCGGTCAGCAGCGGGAAACCCAGCCCGTACTTGTTGCGGAAGCGCTGGTGGCTTTGGGCGTCGTCGGGGGAGATGCCGACCACCGGCACGCCGGCGGCCTGGAAGGCGGCCAGGTTGTCGTTGAACTGGCAGGCTTCCTTGGTGCACCCGGGCGTGTCGTCGGCCGGGTAGAAGTAGACCAGCACCTTGCGGCCCTTGAAGTCGTCCAGGGAGACGGTGTTCCCGTCCTGGTCGGGCAGGCTGAACGGTGGGGCCTCGGCGCCGGCTTCGAGCTTGGCCATGACGGGGTCCTCGCTTGGGGTGGCCGATCGGGTAGCAGACTGTAGTGGTCGGCGCCGGGGACCGCACGTGGGCGGCGGCGCACAGGAACGGCCGGGGCCGGTCGCTTCGCTTGCTCGAGCGCCGAACCCTGATCAGCCGGGAGGGTCGCTCAACGGCCGCCGGCCTGCGAACCCGTCCTCCGGCCAGTGCCACCAGGCGACCTCTAGCTCGCCGACCACCCAGCACAGCCAGTACGGGCGCCCGCTCGGAGAGACGGCCGGGAAGTCGACCAGCCCGCTGTCGAGGTCGCGGAGCACGATGTCCTCGCGGGCCAGCTCGCCCATTGCCGCGCCCAACTCGGCGCGGACGTCGCTGGCGGGCGCGTGGCCGTTCCCGCGCACCTGCTCTCCGGCGGCACCCGCCCGCTCGCGCGCCACCCCGGCCAGGGAGCGGACGCGCTCCACGACCGCGCGCACCCTCGGCAGCGCCGCGTTGGCCTCGACCGCGGTCCATACCCGCATGGCCGAACGCTACCGCCCGCTCCGTCCCGGCGCCAGCAGTCAGGGCGAGCCCGCTCCGCCGGCCTGCCTGAAGCGCGCAAGCCGGGGTCGAGGTCGACGGCGACGGGCAGTGCGGCCTGCCGCCAGCTGGCGAGGTCGCCGCCGTAGCCGGGCTGGTACTTCTCAAACAGCAGGCGCCGCGCGAGCGCGTCTTCGGGCGAGCCGGCATCCACGACCCGAGCCCGGCCGCTCCGCTCGCGGCCGCCTCCTCGTCCTGGTCCCGCCGCGCCGGTTCCGGTCGATAATGCTCGTCGGACGAGAGCCAACCTGACCTCTGCGGGAAGGAGGCGCGCGCGTGCGCGAGGTGTGCGTGTTCGACGTGAACGAGACGCTGCTCGACCTCGGGGCGATGGATCCGCACTTCGAGCGGATCTTCGGCGACCGTCAGGTCCGGCGGCTCTGGTTCGGCCAGCTCCTGCAGTCGGCTCTGGTCTCGACGGTGACCGGCGTCTACATCGACTTCGGCCGGATCGGCATGGCCGCGCTCGACATGACCGCCGAGCGGGCCGGCGTGCGCCTGACCGACGACGACCGCGACGCGGTGCGCGAGCAGATGACCCACCTGCCGCCCCATCCGGAGGTCGCGGGTGCGCTGGGACGGCTGCGGGACGCCGGCGCGCGGCTCGCTTCCCTGACCAACTCGACCCTGCGGGTGGCCGAGGCGCAGCTCGGCAATGCGGGGATCGTCGACCTGTTCGAGCAGGTGCTCTCGGCCGACATGGTGCGCCGGCTCAAGCCGGCGCCCGAGCCCTACCGCATGGCGGCCGAGCAGCTCGGCGTCGGTCTCGCCGAGGTCCGCCTGGTCGCCGCGCACTCCTGGGACGTGGCCGGGGCGCTGCGCGCGGGCTGCGCCGCGGCCTTCGTGGCCCGGCCCGGCGCCGTGCTCGACCCGCTGTTCGAGCGGCCCGACATCGTCGGCGCCGACCTGGACGTGGTGGCCGACCAGGTGCTGGCGCGGTCCTGACCCGCCGGTCCGAGCTGGGAGGGTGGACGTGGCCGACGAGCCGGAATGGCGCAGCCCCCGGCTGCTCGAAGTCGGCCGCGGGGTCGTCGACCGGGCCGCCATCGACTACAACGGGCACATGAACGTGGTCCATTACCGGGCCGCGTTCGACCTGGCCACCGACGGCCTCTTCGCGCACCTCGGCTTCGCGCCCGACACCTACAACGTGCGCGCGAACGCGACCCTGATGGTGCTCGAGGAGCACACCCGCTACCACGCCGAGACGGCCGAGGGCGACGCCTACCGGATCCTCGCCCGCCTCGTCGGGCACTCCGCCAAGAAGCTGCACTACCTCTTCTACATGGAGAACATGTCCCGGGGGACGCTGGCCGCCACCCACGAGGAGGTCGCGCTCCACGTGGACCTCGGGCTGCGCCGGTCGAGCCCGCTCCCGCCCGAGGGCCTGGCCGCTGTCGAGGCGCTGGAGGCGGCCCAGGGCAGGCTGGGCCGCCCAGCCGACCTGGGCCGGGTCATCGCGCCGTAGCGCCGGGCCGGGAGCGCCGGCCCGGGATCAGCCGCCCGGGATCAGCCGCCCGGGAACGCCGGGCCGGGAGTGCCGGCCGGGAACGCCGGGCCGGGAGTGCCGGCCGGGAACGCCGGGCCGGGAGTGCCGGCCGGGAACGCCGGGCCGGGAGTGCCGGCCGGGAACGCCGGCCGAGAACGCCGGGCCGAGAACGCGTGGTCGGGAAGGCCGGGCCGGCCAGGGTCACGGCTGGCCGGCGCGGTGGAGCTCGGCGGCCAGGTGGTGGACGAGCGGCTGGCCGACCGCGGCCATCGCCAGGGTGTAGGCGAGGACGCCCTCACGCAGCTCGAACACCCGGCGTAGCCTGGTGACCTCCTTGGCGGTGGCCGTGCGGGCCGTCGCGGTGCTGGCCAGCTCCATCCGCGCCCCATGGGCAAGCCGCTGCAGGCGGCCTTCCAGCACCTCGACGATCCCGGTGGGGTGGGCGAGGACGACCTCGACCGTCCCGCCCGCTGCCAGCCGCCAGTAGCCGGTCTCAGCATGGAGCGGCCGGCCGTCGTCCAGCGCCCAGGTCCGCTGGGCGTAGGCCAGGAACGGCTTGCCCATGTGCCAGAAGCGGACCTCCTCGCGGTACCGGAACGGCTCGATCGTCGGGTACTCGCCGGCGCCCTCGCCCTGCCAGGTGCCGAGCAGCCCGGCCAGCGGCTGGACGCTGGCGTGCAGGGGGAGGTCTGTTGCTGCGGCGGTCATCTCGTGCTCCTCGCGTCAACGGCCGGCCTGGTCATGGTACGACCATGACCTTGCCCCAGGTGCGGCGCTCGGCGATGGGCAGGCGAGCCCCGGCCACAGCGCGACCCGTCCCGTGACGCGCTGCGGCCGTCAGCAGACCAGCCCGTCCAGCTTGACCGCGGTGATCGGGTCCTGTGGGGGCGTGGTCGAGGACAGGCTTGGGGTCGACGACGACGCGCGGCCGAAGTTCTGGGTGGCCCAGGCCTTGCCGCCCGAGCAGACCACGCCGATCCCGATGGAGTCGAAGCCGGGCTGGAGGATGTTGTGGCGGTGCCCGTCGGACTTCATCCAGCCGATGTGGAGCTGGAAGGCGTCGTTCTGGTATCCCTCGACCCAGGCGATGTTCTCGCCCAGCGCGGAGAACCTTGAGATGCCCGGCTGGCTCCTGGCCGCGCCCAGGTCACGGTGGGCGAAGGTGCCGCTGCTGGCCATGTGCTCGGACCAGTTGGCGGCCAGCCTGGCCAGGTCGGTGCTCCAGGCCAGCGCGGGCAGGTCGCGCGCGGCCCGCTCGGCGTTGACGCGGGCGAACAGGTCCTTGGCGATCTTGTCGGCCGTGGAGGGCGATCGGATGGGCGCGGTCGCCGCTGGGGCCGTGCTCGGCGGCGACGGGCGAGTGGTCGGGGTCGAGCGGCTGCGGGCGGCCGGGACGGTGGTGGTCGGGGCGATCGGCTTCCGCTTGACCGAGCCGGTCTGCTGCTTGACCGGTATCTTGGCGAACATGGCGGTGATCCACAGGCACGAGCCGCTGGCCGCGCCGAGGCCCACCGTGTTGAGGTTCGGCTGCAGCACCTTGGCCCGCTTCTCGGGCGAGCTCATCAGTCGCGCGAACGCCTGGTCGGCGGAGGCGGCGCAGTCGACGTGCTCGGAGATCGAGATGTCGTTCAGGATGCCCGCGCCCGGGTTGGGGTCGGCCCAGAGGCGCTTCTGTCCGGCCATGTCGGCCGAGTGGGCAGCGGCCATGGCGTTGAGCCGGCGGCTCACCATCAGCGGGGCCAAGCCGTGCCGCACCCGCTCCTGGTTGATGAGGGTCACCAGCCGGGTCGGGTCGCCGCTGCGCGCCGGCGTGGCCACCAGCCGGGACTCGGCCGTGGGACGGGGGAAGATCCTGCCCGGGCCCGCCGTGGCGAGCAGCACCAGGCTGATGACGACGGGGACGACGATCGCCGCGGTCATGGCGCTGCTGCGGACCCACGCGGGCCGGTTCGACACCGCGCGGGACCTCACGGGGGTGAGCAGCGCGGTCCGGACGCTCGGCCCGTGGTCACCCACCGCCCGGCCCGGCGGCGTCTGGGCGAGCGGCAGGTCCCAGGAATCGCCGCTGCCGCTGGCGGTGGTTCGCGCGTGTCGCACCGTTGCCCAACCTCTCGTTGCCGGGACCGGAAAGGTGCTCGCGGATGCCGCCCGGCCCAGGAGCACAAGCCACCAGGCGGGATGTCGGGGTCCCGCCCAGGAGAGCCAGCGCCACAGCGATCGCGGGCGGGACCGGTACGGTTTGGGTGTTCAGCTCGTGCCGCTCTGGGACTTCGGGGGGACGAGCGGCGCGACGTAGGTTGCCAAGACCGCCGCCGGGTGTCAAACCGCCCGTCAAGGGCGGCGCGGCGAAGTCGGGTGGACGCTCGCGGACGCCGGCTGCCACCATGCCGCCGTGGACGACGACGCATCGCCCGCGGCCGAGGGGCCGGCGGCGGACCCGGACAGCCCCGGACTGCCCGGCGTCGAGCCCGAGGCGGTCCGGCCGCCGAGCCGGGTCGGCCCTGACCCGGTGGCGATGGCCGGGCCCTCGACCGGGAGTGCTGACCCGGTGGCGATGGCCGGGCCCTCGACCGGGAAAGCTGACGCTGGACGCCAGTGGCGCTGGCGTGGCTGGCTGCGGATGGCCACGGTGGACTTCGGACCGCTCCGGCGGCACCGGGACTTGCGGCTGCTGTTCGCCGGCCAGGCGGTCTCCTTCGCGGGCAGCATGATCACCTACGTCGCCATCCCCTACCAGGTCTTCCAGCTCACCCGGTCCTCCCTGGTGGGCGGCCCCGCCCTCGGCGGCCTGCTGATCGCCCAGTTCGGCCTGGCCGCCACCTACGGCGTTGACGTGGTCAGCTTCATGGTGTCGCTGGTCGCGCTCAGCCTCATGCGGGCGCTGCCGCCCCCGGCCGGCGCCGAGCGCCCGAGCCTGCGCGGCGTGCTCGAGGGCCTGCGCTACGCCCGCAGCCGCCAGGAACTGCTCGGCACCTACATCGTGGACATCGTCGCCATGCTGTTCGGCATGCCGACCGCGCTGTTCCCGGCCATCGCGGCCCGCTACGGCGGGCCTGGCGCGCTCGGGCTGCTCTACGCCGCCCCCTCCGTCGGCTCCTTCCTGGCCAACGCGACCAGCGGCTGGACCGGGCACGTGCACCGGCACGGGCGGGCCATCCTGATCGCGGCCGCGGTCTGGGGCGCCGCCATCGCCGGCTTCGGCTTCGCCGGGCCGCTCTGGCTCGCCCTCGGCCTGCTCGCCCTGGCCGGCGCGGCCGACATGGTGAGCGGCATCTTCCGCTCGACCATCTGGAACCAGACCATCCCCGACCACCTGCGCGGCCGGCTGGCAGGCATCGAGCTGCTCAGCTACTCGACCGGGCCACTGCTCGGCAACGTGGAGGCCGGCGCGGTCGCCTCGCTGTTCAGCGTCCGCGTCTCGGTGGTGTCGGGCGGCCTGCTCAGCGTGCTCGGGGTTGGCGTCGTGGCCGTGGCGCTGCCGGTCTTCCGCGCCTACGACGCGCGGCGCTGGGCGCGGGACCGTGAAGCCCCGGTCCCCCAGGACCGCCTGACCGGCCAGCCGTGCCCCCTGCGGGGGGAGGCGGGTGCACCCCGCGGGTGGTGAGAGGCGGTTCCCACCCCTCGGATCCCCGGATGCTTGATCCCTCAGAGCCGCGCCCCTGTAAGGACCGCGCCCGCGAGAACTGGGCGCGTGAGGACCGCGCCCGTGAGGGACCAGGTCTCTGGAGAAGAAAACCGGAAGGAGAAGAAGAACCGGAAGCGCCCGGGGTGGGAGGCCGGGCGCTTCCGGTTGTTGTCAGCAGCGGGCGCCGGTGTGGCGGCTGACCGCCCGCTGCCCGAGCACGGGGCCGAGCCGCACGGTGGCGGCCCAGTCGCCGAGCCACGCCCACACCGTCGCCTGCGGGGGGTTCCTGGGAGTGGTCATGGGCTCGCCGGGGCCGTCGGGGTCTCTCTGGATCGTAGTCATCGGTGGGCCTCCCTCTTGCGCAGCGCCCGCCTGGCAATCCTGCGGCGGCGGCCAGTTGAGGCCAGCCGCGACTCCGCTGCCTCTGCCTGCAGGTCGGCGATGTGCTCGTAGACCATGAGTTCTTGGAACAGGGCGTTCATGCCGCCCTCCCTTCCTGTGCCTGTCACCATCGATCTCATTATACCAGTAACGTCACTGCTGAACTATCTTTGATGGTAACGAATCAGTAGAATATCAGTGGCTCATCACGAGCTTGTGCGGAGCGAGGGTGATGAGTCCTGTCCTTACGCAACACTACGCCGGGGGTGTGACATCCCCCCCGCCATCACGACCGACAAGACCGGGGCCTCAAGTTCCTGGCCGTCCATCGCGCCCGCCGCCCGGCTGCGCCGCCCGCCCCGCACGGCGGTCAGCAGTGGCGACCACCGGCATCCGGCGGCTGGACGGCGAGAGCGGCTCGCCGCCCTCGCCGCAGCCGTCAGCAGGCGTGAACCCGCAGCGGCAAGCCGGTCGCGCAGCTCGGTGAAGCTGAACAGCCGGACGTAGAGCGGCACGCGGCGGACCGGCCGCCCAACCACGACCTGCTCGCTGACCAGCCTGCTGGTCGGCAGGTCCAGTCGGTGCCGGTGCCGCGGCAGCTCGCATTTGCACAAAACGTCACGGAATGGTGACGGTCAACGTTCGATTTGACTGCGATGTGCCCGTGCCGTACGGTTTCGCCCGAGCAACCCCAAAGCTCCAATCGGACGGCCAGCCCCCACTGCGCCATCCAGCCCGGCAGGACCTGACCGCGTCAGGCACCGCCACTGTTGTCCCCCAACCGTAATACGCACCTCAGCAGGTTCACGGTAGCTTCGATGCCGGACCGGTCCGGTGCATCGGCACGGTCCACGACGGCGCCACGCCCCCACGTGTGCGCCGTCGCCCATCGGCGAAGGCCGGACATTGGCGCGACCGCGGCTGCTTCCTCCTTGCCTCGACAGAGGTCCCCATGACGCGCGCTCGACCACACCACAACCAGCCAGGCGCTTGGCAGCCGCTGTCCCGCGACCGGCCTGCCTGGCCCAGCCAGCCGGCCCGAAGCAACGATCGGGAAAGGGTGAGCAACCGAGTGAGCCAGATGAAGGCGAACCCGAACGGCCAGTGGCATGCGGACCCGGCGGCCTTCGACGACGCCGGTGACGACTCGGCCTATGCCCGAGCCCTCTACGGCGACCAGGTCCACGCCGGTCCCGGGACCGGCCTCGGCTACGCCGACCCCTATGCCGACCCGGCCTACGCGCAGGCGCTCTACCAGGGCGCCGCCTACGTCGATCCGGACGTCACCGACCCCAACCTCACCGACTCGGCCTATGCCCGCGCGCTCCACGCCCAGCCGGTGCACCCCTACGACGAGCCTGGCACCGACCCCGCCCTGCCCGGGTACGGTGGGGTCGAGCACGGCGAGCCGTACCCTGCGAACCAGGGCGACACCGACCTCGCCTACCTCCGGTCGCTGTACAGGACCCCGCCGAGCGCCGACCCGGCCTACGCCGACCCCGACTCGACCGGCCCCTTCTACGACGACCGCGACGACGTCGACCTCGCCTACCTGGGTCAAGACCGGTCCGGCGGCACCGTCCTCGAGCCCCGCTACGACGACGGCGTGTACCAGGACGGGTACGCCTACCAGTACGACGACGACGACGACGGCAGCAGCGGCGATGCCGGCTACGACGCCGACGAGACGGACTTCTTCGAGCAGGAGCCCGAGGAGCCCGCTGTCGACCCGCGCTCGCTGCCCGTGCGCCGCCTGCGCCGGCTCGAGTCGAGCCGGGCCGCCAGCCGGCGCGGGACCTCGCTCGTCAACGGCGTGACGCTGACCCTGGCCGCCGGCATCGGCGCCGCCACGCTCGTCGCGGTCATGGCCGCGCTGACCGGCCACGGCCTGACCACCAGGCAGCTCTTCTTCATGACCCACAGCACCTGCGGGATCATCATCGTCCACGCCTTCGGCGGCGGCCTCACCACGCTGGTCATGACCAAGGAGTCCCGGCCGAAGGAGCTCGTCCGCAAGTGGAGCGTGGCGGTCATGGCCGTGGTCGCCTGGATCACGGTGCTGGTCGGGACCTGGCTCGGCTACGCCGGCTACCGGGCCAAGCCACGGCCGGGGTCCCTCAACCTCAACGCCTACCCGCAGCAGTTCCTCCTGGCCCACAAGGAGCTGGCCTTCTGGGACACCTTCGCCATGGAGTGGAAGGTGAACTCGGGCTGGATCACCCCCTTCCTGGCCACCGCCGTCGCCTTCGTGGTGCTGCGCTACCACCGTCTCCTGCTGAACGACCTTCGCCTGCGCAAGATGCTCACCAACCTGTTCATCATCGCGTTCGCGGCGGCGCTGCTCGGCTCGATGCTCGGCGCCATCATCAACGTCGTCGCCCCGAACGACTTCATGCACAGGCCCTGGCAGCCATGAGCGCAAGGCACGGCGATCCCCGGAACGGCGGACACGCGCAGGCGGTCGGTGGTGGAGGTATGACGCGATGAACGAGCTCACACGCAAGCGGTTCGAGGCGACGGCCCTGCCCTTCCTGGGTGTCGTCTACGACTACGCCTATCGGCTGACCAGCGACCCCACCGAGGCCCAGGACGTCGCCCAGGAGACCTTCCTGCGGGCGTTCCGGTCCTTCGACTCCTTCGAGCCCGGCACCAACTGCCGTGCCTGGCTGCTCCGCATCGCCTACAACGTCTCCTGCAACGACTACCGCCGCCGCCTGCGCATGCCAAGGGCCGACCAGGTCGACAACGAGACGGACCTGGTCGCCGACCTGGTCAGCGACACGCCTGGGCCCGAGGAGCAGGTCCTGCGCCTGCTCGACCGCGAGGCCCTGCACCGGGCGCTCGCCCAGCTCCCAGACCCGTTCAGGGACGCGGTGACCCTGGTCGAGATCCACGGTCTGTCGTGCGCGGAGGCCGGCGAGGTCATGGGCACGCCCAGGGGGACCGTCCTCTCCCGCCTGCACCGTGCCCGCGGGCGTCTCCGCCAACTCCTCGTGCTGCAGGCGGAGGCGGTGGACGCGGCCGAGCGGGCGAAGGCGTCGTGAGCCCGCATCCGGCAAGAGCGGCAGGTCGTCCCGGAGGCCCCCGCGCGCGTTCGAAAGGGCTCTGAGGTGGCGAGGAAGCTCCTCCTGGCGACGCTCGTGGTGGCCTCCGCCGCTATCCTCGCCGCCGCCCTCGTCCCGCCCGGCTACGACGGTGGCGCGTACATCGGGAACGCGACCGGTGGGGGCAGCGCCGCCGCGCAGCCGGCTCCGGTCCCGCAGGCCAGCCCCGCTCCGCCGCCGCGGCAGAACGCCGCCGCCGCACCCACCGCCCCCACCTACCTGGCCACCGGCGCCGACAGCGGGAACCTCCCCCTGACCAGCGTGCGGTCGCGGGCCGCCCTCCTGGCCGGCTTGGTCGTCACCGGGTTCGGCTTCCTGCTGGTGGCGTTCGTCGGCCGCCGGCTGGCGCCCGAGCCGGTCCCGCGCCGGCCGGCGCCCGAGCCGGTCCCGGGGCGCCTCGGTCGCGGGGCGGCACCCGGGCCCGGCCGCCGCGGGCGGCATGCCGCGCCGGCGGCGCGGCTGGGAGCCGGGGCGAGCTCGCCCGGCTCGGGACGGGCGCAAGGCCGGCGCGGAGTGGGGGCCTCCGGGCGCATCCGGGTCAGGGCGGTCGTGTTCCGCCACCGTCCCCGCAGCCACGCCCGCGCGCTCACCGGCGGCCTGCTCCTGGGCCTGGCCTGGTGGGTGACGGTGCCGCTCACCTCCTGGCCGTTGCTGACGACCGGGCAGGTGGCCTGGTCCGGAGCTGGCGTGGGGGAGCGGCTCCCCAGCCTCCTCGGCGCCCTGCTGCTCAGCTCGACGGCCGGGCTGCTCTTCCACGAGGCAGCGGCCAGGCACCTTGCCGGCGGGGCAGGCGCCGGGTCCGGGGACGACCGCCGCCCGCCGGTGACGCCGGTCCGGGTCGTCATCCTCGGCGGAGGCTTCGGCGGGGTGGGGACGGCGCGCCAGCTCGAGCGGCTCCTCCCGCGTCTCCCGAGCATGGAGGTGTCCATGGTCAGCCAGAGCAACGCTCTGCTGTTCACCCCGATGCTGGCCGAGGTCGCCTCAAGCTCGCTCGAGCCCAGCCACATCAGCGTCCCGGTGCGGGCGGCCTGCCCGAGGACCCGGTTCCGGCTTGCCCAAGTCGAGAGCGTGGACACCCAGCGGCAGGTGCTGAGCCTGCGCGCGAGCGGCTCCCAGGCGGCCGAGGCGCTGCCCTACGACCACCTGGTCGTCGCCCTCGGCGCCGTGCCCAACTACCTGAACCTGCCCGGCGTTGAGGCCAACTCCCTGCCCCTCAAGACGATCGGGGACGCCAACCGGCTGCGCAACCACGTGATCGCCCGGCTCGAGCAGGCCGACGTCGAGACCGACCCGCGGGAGCGCAGGCGCCAGCTCACCTTCGTGGTCGCCGGGGGAGGGTTCGCCGGGGTCGAGATGATGGCCGGCCTGTGCGACCTGGTCCACGGCGTGCGGCGCTACTTCCCGCGGGTCACCGCCGCCGACCCGCGCTTCGTGCTGGTGCACGGCCGCGACCGCATCCTCCCCGAGACCGGTCGCGAGCTCGGCGAGTACGCCCAGCGCAAGCTCCAGGGGCGCGGCGTGCACTTCCTGCTCGACACGCGGGTCACGAGCGCCAGCGCCGAGGCGGTCGGCCTCAGCGACGGCAGCCACCTCCCGACACGCACCCTGGTCTGGGCTGCCGGCAACCGGCCGGCGCCGCTGCTCGCCCAGCTCCCCTTCGAGCGCAGCCTGGCTGGAGCGGTGCTGGTGGACAGCACCCTGCAGGTGCTCGGCACCACCAACGTCTGGGCGGTCGGGGACTGCGCGCACGTCCCCGACCGCGGCAACCACGGCAAGCCCTGCCCACCAACGGCCCAGCACGCGCTCCGCCAGGGCAAGGCGGCGGCCAAGAGCATCGTGAGGTCGCTGGAGGGCCGGCGGCCGCGACCATTCGCCTTCAGGACGGTCGGGTTCCTGGTCACGCTGGGACACGGCAAGGCAGCGGCCGACATCCGCGGCCGGCGGTTCTCCGGGCTGCTGGCCTGGCTCATGTGGCGCGGCATCTACCTCAGCAAGCTCCCCGGTCCCGAGAAGCGGCTGCGCGTGCTGCTCGACTGGATCGTGGAGCTGTTCTTCCCGCGCGACATCGCGCTGACCATGAACGACCCGGTGCCCCAGACCTCCCGGTCCCGGAGCGCCAGCCCGAACCGGGTGGCCTGACCCCGGCCTCGCCGCGCTGCCGCTCCATCGCCCCGACCCCGAGGCCCGGCCGGGTGGCTACCGCGGCTGGAACATCTGGTAGAAGGGCGGGAAGGTGCCGACCAGCCCGAGGCCGACCAGGAACAGCGTGAAGAGGAACGCCTTGTAGAGGTCGAGGTGCCGGTCGCGCAGCCGGTAGTGCAGGTTGGGCCAGATGACCAGGTATGCCACGATGGTCACGGTCGACTTGCCGGTCAGCGGTCCGGCCGGCCAGTAGAAGGTCATCAGCTTGGCGATCGCCGGGCTCGCCGCCGTGGCCACGACCAGGGACCCGAAGATCGCGCAGGCGAGGCCGGCGGCGACGATGGCGGCGACGACACCGCCGTTCGGCTCGGCCGGTGCCTCTCCGTCGTCGAGGTAGGCGGCCTCCTCCACCCCGTCGGCGCCAGGCTCGCCGTACCGGTCGGCCTCCCAGGGGTCGGCCTCCCAGGACGGCTCCTGGGGCTCCCGCGTCTGGGGCTCCCGCGTCTGGGGCTCCCACCCCTGCGGCTCCCACTGGTCAGGTGGCTCGCGCCAGCTCTGCATGCTCATCGCATCGCTCCTTCGGGGACGAACGGCCGGGAGGCCGGCGGTGGCTGGTGGCTCGGCCAGGACGGCACGCACGTCACGACGCGACCGCCGCCCGCGGTGAGCGGGCAGCGCACGAGCGCGCGAGCGAACAGACGACCTCGCATTTGGGACCGGCCCTTCCTGGGGGGTGGGATCGGGTGTGGGGGCACCCAAGGGCGCTACGGGTCCTGGTCAGGCTAGCAACGCCCCATCGATCGGGCAAATTGCCGATGAGCTGCCAGTGCGGCCAACCGGGCACCCTCGGACGGGCAGGGAACGCAGCAGCCGTGCAGCCGTGGGCCGTGCGTGACCGGTCTCGTAGGTTCTGCGCTGCGGCTGCGGGCCGCTGACGCCACCGGCGACGGTAGCATCGAGCCGCCGCTGCCGGCCGGCGGCGCCGAGCCGGAGCCCTCCCGACCCGAGGAGACCTTGCCCATGCAGGTCCGCATCTTCACCGAGCCCCAGCAGGGCACGTCCTACGACCAGCTCCTCGCGGTCGCCCGCGCGACCGAGGCCAACGGCTTCGACGCGTTCTTCCGCTCCGACCACTTCCTGCACATCGGCGACGGCGACGGGCGGCCCGGGCCGACCGACTCCTGGGTCACGCTCGGCGCGCTCGCCCGAGAGACGAGCCGGATCCGGCTCGGCACGCTCGTCACGTCGGCCACCTTCCGGCTGCCAGGGCCGCTGGCCATTGCCGTGGCCCAGGTCGACGCCATGAGCGGCGGCCGGGTCGAGCTCGGCATCGGTGCCGGTTGGTTCGAGCAGGAGCACAGCGCCTACGGGATACCGTTCCCGCCCCTCGGCGAGCGCTTCGACCGCCTGACCGAGCAGCTCGAGATCATCACCGGGCTGTGGACCACGCCCGAGGGCGAGCGGTTCTCCTACTCTGGCCGGCACTGGACCCTGGCCGACAGCCCGGCCCTGCCCAAGCCGGTGCAGCGGCCCCGCCCACCGGTGATCGTCGGTGGGGGAGGCCCCACCCGCACGCCCCGGCTGGCCGCCCGGTTCGCCGACGAGTTCAACCTCCCGTTCGCCTCGGTCGAGGCCACCGCGAAGCAGTTCGGGCGCGTCCGCGCGGCCTGCGAGGCCCAGGGCCGCGACCCGGCCGGCATGGTGTTCTCCGTGGCGCAGACGGTCTGCTGCGGCGCGACCGAGGCAGAAGTCGCCCGGCGAGCCGCCGCCATCGGCCGTGACCCGCGCGAGCTGCGCGAGAACGCGGTCGCCGGCACCCCGGACGAGGTCGTGGCCAGGGTGCGGGCATTCGCCGGCGCCGGCGCCAGCCGCGTCTACCTGCAGGTCCTCGACCTGGACGATCTGGAGCATCTGGGTCTGATCGCCACTGAGGTGGTTCCTGGGCTGCCGCAACCGGCTACGGGCAGATGACGGCTTCGAGCAGGCCGTTGTGCGCGGGGCGGGGGCTTGACCCCAGCCCCCAGGCCTGGGGAGGGCTGATCCCAGCCCGCAGGCCCGGCTCAGGCCGAGCGGGCCGACTCGACCGTGCGCTGGAGCTGGTTGAGGTGGGCGAGGTCGTGCCCGGCCACCTTGGCCACGGTCAGGTCGAAGCGCTCCTCGCCCTGCTCGCCGTGCACCCCGAGGCGCTCCCAGGCCGATCGCGGCACTCCGGCGAGCAGGGCGAGGTTGGCCGCGCGGAGCCGCTCCCAGGTGGCCAGCAGCTCGTCCGCGCGAGGCTTCGGGAGCCCGGCGAACCGCTTCTCGTCGTAGCCGGGGTAGCTCGGCCGGTCCTCGGTCAGCGTCAGCCGCCAGCGGAACCCGTAGACCAGGTCCACGTCGAACAGGTGGCCGAGCACCTGCTCGGCCGACCACTCGCCGGGCCCAAGCGGCCTGGTCCACTGCTCGGCGCGGAGGCCGGCCACGGTCCGGGCGACCACGGCCGGCGCGGCTGCGAGCACGTCGAGCGGGTCGCGGTCGCCGAGCGTGGCCAGCAGCGCATCCACGTACGCCTTGGGGTCCTCGGTTGCGCTGGGGATCTCGATGGCCTCGGTCATCCTGGGTCCTCTCTCTCGGGCTCGCTCAGCGACGAGAGCGCGAGCGTGGTCATGGTCGCCTGGACGTTGGGCAGGCCGCGGACGCGGTCGAGCAGGTCCTGCAAGGCGAGCGGGTCTGCGACCCGGACCTTCAGCAACATGCACCATTCGCCGGTGACGCGGTGGCACTCCTCGACCACCGCCCGATCGTTCCCGGTGCGCAGGATGGCAGCGCCGGTGTCCACGCAGTCGGGCCCTGCCGTGCGGACCCAGATGAACGAGGTCATCGGCTTGCCGAGCGCCCGCCAGTCGACCAGCGCCTGGTAGCCGCGGATGACCCCGGCCGCCTCGAGCCGCTTCACCCGCTGGTGCACGGCCGGCCTGGACAGCCCCACCCGCTGGGCGAGCTGCTCCTGGCTCAGGCGTCCGTCGCGCTGCAGCGCCCGCACGATCTCCAGGTCGACGGGATCGATGGCCGCCCTCCGTCCGACTCCTGCCTGAACGTCGAAGATCATACGGAGTGGGCGACAATCCGTCACCAGGGTCGTTGGAAATCGAACGGATCGTTCGCCCCGGAGGTGACCGTCAGGCCGCCGCACAGGCAACGACTTACGGCTGGTTCGCAGCCCCGGCCGGTGCCGGGGAGCTCGCAACCCCCTCGGTCGGTTCGGAGGCTGTCTTGCAGTCCTCGGCCTCCAAGCCTCGACGCCGGGTAGCAAGAGCCACCTGCGATGCAGCTCTCAGCTATCATAACGATGTGGACAGATTGAGGACCTCAGGTGAGGTGGCTCGGCTGCTGGGCACGTCGGTGCCGCGCGTGCTGCGGGCGGCCCGGCACGGGCTCGTGCCCGTTGCCAGGCGAGGCAACCGCGCCCTCTTCGACGCCGACGCCGTAGAGCGGCTGCGGCACCGGTGGGGGGTGGTGCCGCGGATCCAGGGGCTGCGCCGCGAGGACACGCTCGCGTTGGCGGCGCTCGGGCGCCGCCCCTTCGGCCTGCGATCCGCTCGGGCCCTGGCCAGGGCCACGGGCTTGAGCCCCACGGCCGCCGGCCGGGCGCTCGAGCGCCTCGCAGCCGCCGGCTACGTGGAACGGCGGCTGGTACGGGTCGTCGAAGGGCGGGTCCGTGACGTGCCGGTGTGGATGGTCCGATGGCAGTCTCCGGAGTGGCTGGCGGTTGCGGCCACCGTCTCGACCGCGGTGCTGCCCCAGCGCCCACGCACCGACCCCCTCCCGCGCCGCGTGCCGGCCCGGCTGGCGCACGTGTTCTGGAACGAGGACCTGGCCCGGCTCGACGTCGAACGCGATGCCGTGCTGATCGCGGGCCGGATCCTGCGGGCCGACGATCCCGAGGCGACAGCGTGGATGAGCCAGACCCTCCCCCGCGACGCGATCGAACGGGCCTCGCGGTCCCGCGGCCTGGATCCCCGGCGTGCCAGGCTGGGGCAACTGCTGGCCGCGGCGCGATGACCCTTCCTGGTTGGCTCGCTGCCGTTCTGCCCCCAGACACCGGCCTCGCTTGGCAGGCCGTCAGGGAGGCCGTCCCCGCCGAGGCCTACCTCGGCGGTGGCACGGCGATCGCGGTCCACCTGCACCACCGCGTGAGCCGCGACCTCGACCTGTTCCTGGAGGCGCCCATCGACCTCGAGCATCTACGCAAAGAACTGGACCGCCGAGGCGGGCTGCACGTCACCACGTTCGAGCCCGTTCCCGGTCGCCAAACCCTGAACGGCTACCTCGGCGCAACGAAGCTGCAGATCCTCGAAGCGTCATCGCTCGCCATGATCGAGCCGACCACCCAGGTCGAGGGCCTACGCGTCGCGGGCATCGGCGATCTCCTCGCGATGAAGCTCAAGGTCGTCCGCGAGCGCGGGGAACTGCGCGACTACTTCGATGTCCTGGTGATCGAGCGGGACGCCCGCCGGCCGGTCGAGGAGGGGATCGCGCTGGCGCTCCGCAAGTACAGACCCCAGGGCGAGGAGCAGTTCGTCGAGTCGCTGGTACGGGCGCTCGGGTACCTCGATGACGTCGAGGAGGATCCAGCCATCCCGATGCCGAAGGCGGCGATTGCCCGCTACTGGGCCACCCGACTCCCCGAGATCAACGCAAACCTGTCCCGCGAACGCTGAGGCGGGCTCGACGAATGAGCCTGCTGCCCTTCCGGGCGGTAGGATCCGGGGTCATGAAGGCAGCACGCACGGACAGCGGGGGGCCGGGCGGCGAGGTGTTCGCCGGGATCCCTGACGAAGGGCTGGCGTTCCTCGAGGATCTGGAGGAACACAACACCAAGGAATTCTTCGAGCCCAACAAGCAGCTCTTCCGGGACCGGCTGCAGGCTCCGTTCGAGGCGTTGCTGGCTAGCGCCAGCGCGAGGATGGAGGCGGCCGGGATCGGGGTCGGGCCGCCGAAGGTGTTCCGAATCCACCGCGACCTGCGCTTCAGCAAGGACAAGACCCCGTACAAGACCAACATGGCCGGGTACGTCCGGCACCGCCCAGCCGGCGGCGCCGATGCCGACACCGGCTACTACGTGAGCTTCGCCCCCTCTGGGCTGTATGTCGGCGGCGGCCTGTACCGGCCGGCCCGGCCGCGGCTCGAGCGGGTCCGGGCTGCCGTCGCCTCCGGCGCCGAGGGGCCGGCCCTGGCCGCCCTGCTCGCCGAGGCGGCCGGCCACGGCCTGGAGGTCGGGCTCGATCCCCTGCAGCGGGTGCCCAAGCCCTACCCGGCCGACCACCCCCGCGCCGACCTGCTGCGGGCCCGGTCGCTGGTCCTCGGCCGCCACCACCAGCGCGGCCCCTGGCTCGTCACCACCGAGGTGCTCGACCGCCTGGTCGAGGACTGGCGCCAGATCGCCCCCCTCCACCGCTGGCTCGACCGCTGCCTGACCGGCCCGTAGCGCCCGCCCGGCGAAGCTCCAGGCCAAGACATCGTCCCGCGACGCTCGCAACGGAGAGGTTACGGGCACGACTTCTGGTGCCCTGCCTGGACCCGCGACTGCTCGCCGCCGCCGCCCGGTCGCTGCGGTTCGGCCGGAGCTACCGGATGGGACCCGGAAGTGCCCTTCTCGTGCCACGATGGTTGCAGCCCCGGTCGAGTACCGGCACCGCGGTCGTGCACCCCTGTGGCGTCAGGGAGCGGGAACCCGCTCGCCGTGGGTGCTCGACCGTGGCTCCACGGGCGATCGCGGATGGAGGATGCGGGACATGGCAGGGTTGGACTCGGTTGCGTGGCTTCCCCTGTGTGCCGGGCTCACCCTGCTCGGCCTGGCCGGGAGCTGGCTCGCCTGGCGCCGCCGGGGCGCCGCCGCGGGGCTGCGTGGTGCCGCTTGGTCGCTGCTGCCCCTGGCCGCCTACCTGACCGGCGTGGTCACGCTGCTGTGGGAGGTGGGGACGGCAGGCACCCGCTGGGTGGCAGGGTTCGCCTTCTCGCCGGCGGTGTGGGCCGGGCTCGCCGTCACCGGGCTCGCCGCTGCCTGCTTCGCCGTCTCCGGGCTGCTGCGGCGCCGCGCACCGGCCCAGGCGCCGTCCCGGCCCGCGATCGACCCGGCCGCGCCCAAGCCCAAGCCGCCGGCGCCGTCGCGGCGGGCCGGCAAGGGCGACGACGACGAGTTCGCCGAGATCGAGGAGATCCTGCGCCGCCGCGGCATCCGCTGAGCATCGGCACCCATGCTCCGCTGAGCATCGGCACCCATGTATCAGAGGACTCTGAACCGCCTCTCAGTTACGAGGGGTGATGACGATGGCCGATGACACCCGCGAAGCGGTGGCGATCCGTGTCGACAGGGTCCAGATCGTCACGGACCGAAACAGCACCTTGTGGGGGTTGCGCCTCCTCAACGTCGAGGGAGTCCTCGCCCTGGTTCGAACTGACGACGGGCTCTTCGTCGTCTTCGTCGAGAACGGCGATCGCGATGTCTGGGAGGTCCCGCTCGAGAAGGTGCGCTATCTCGGTGACCCACCACCGCCGTTCGGGATCAAGGCGCTGGCGGGCACGGCTGTTCGCGTCGACATCGACGGCGACCGAAAGATCATCGTCTTCACCGGCCTCCCGAGCGGCAACGCGACCGAGGCTCTCGCCGACAAGGAGGCTCGGGAAGCCTGGGTGCAACTGCTCCCCGAAGCCGGAACGTGAGAGAGCCTGCCGCACCCGCCGTCCGAAGCCGGAACGTGAGCGGGCCTGCCGCACCTGCCGTCGCCCTGGCGTCGACGAGCGCGCCGGGACGCATCGAGGCGCCGATCTGACAGCACGCCTGTCAGAAGATCTCCTAGTGGCGACCCCGGCGAGGTCTGCCCGGTGCCCGGTCGTGAGCATCGACGTCGCTACCGCGACCCGCCGTTGGGGAACAGCCGGTCAGGAAGCGTAGGTCCAGTCGGGTTGCTTCTTTGCGTACGCCAGGTCGTAGGCGAACCGTCCTGCCGTCGCATCCCAGTCGACGATCTTGTGGAAGGGGAGCTCGCGGGGCAGCGGACACGACGTCCCGATGTGCCTGCCGAACTCCTCGCCGAACACCTGGACCAGGCTCTGCATGAGCAGGCTCTCCCCGGTTGGCAGGGCGCACTTCTGTCCGCCGGTGGAGCCCCTTGCCCGCACCAGGATGAGCTCGAGGTCCCGGTCGGATCCGCCGCCCGCCTCGATCGCACCCAGTGCCTGGGTGACCTCGCCGGTCCCGAACTTGCACGCCGGGCACTGACCGCATGACTCCACGAACAGGAACCGCGAGTACCGGTAGGCCGCCTGCACCATGCAGGCCGAGTCGTCGAACACGGCGAACCCGGCCGCCCCGAGGCCCGACCCCACCTGACGCATCGAGTCGAAGTCCAGCGGCGTGTCGAGCTGGGCTGGACCGATGACCGTGTTGGAGGCGCCGGGGAAGATCGCCTTCACCGTCCGGCCCTCTGGCGGGCCGCCGGCCAGCTCCTCCACCAGGTACCGCAGCGGCGAGCCGAGTGGAAGCTCGAACAACCCCTCCCGCCGCACATCCCCGCAGACGGTGAAGACCATCGTGCCGGGAGCGCGTTCGGTTCCGTTGGCCCGGAGCCAGTCGGGCCCGTCGGCCAGGATGTGGGGCACGTTGGCCAGGGTCTCGAGGTTGTTGACGAGCGTGGGGTTGTCCTCCGGAGGCCTGGCGAACAGCCCCTGGACGAACGGGCGAGCCACCCGCGGCAGCGGCAGGCGCCCCTCGATCACCTCCTCCAGTCCGGTTTCCTCTCCGAACAGGTACAGGTCCGGGCCCAGGGCGATCTCCACCGGGATGCCTCCGAGCGCGTCCGCTTCCCGCATCTCCTCAAGCGCCCGGCGCAGGGCCTCGATCTCCGGGGTGAACGCCTCCTTCAGGCCGACGTAGGCGCGCTCGGCTCCGACCGCGTAGGCGGCGATGGCCAGGCCCTCCAGGACCTGATAGGGGTTCGTCCGAAGCAGCAGCCGGTCCTTGAAGGTGGCGGGTTCGCCTTCGGCGGCGTTGCAGACCGCGAACCGGGGGCCGGCGCCGACCGCCCGGACCGCCCGCCACTTCTCACCGGTCGGGAATCCTGCACCTCCCCGGCCGCGGAGCCCGCTTCGTGCCACCTCCCCGATCACCGCCTGGGGCCATGCGGCGAGGGCGCTCTGGAGCCCGCGTCCACCTCCGGCGGCCTCGTATTCGCCGAAGGATCGTGGGACCAGGTCGAGGAGGGGCACGGCGGGAGCTTACGCCTTCGCAAGCCATTCCCCGAGCGGCTTGTGGAACCGCTCCGGCGGAACCGCTCCGGCGCGACCGGTCACCGCCCGGCCCAGCCCGGTCGGTCTCCTCCTTCTCGATCGATCGCGAGTACGTCCCTTACGGACACGCGAGTACGTCCCTTACGGACAGCGGAGCGTCCACGGCGAAGGCGGGCCTCTCGCTGTTTCGGGCGCTGCGGGCCTTGCGTCCAGCTGCGTCCAGCCTGGTGATTCGGTAGCCCTCGCCGGGCTTTGTAATTCCGGTTGTGCGGATTCTGGCCACCCCTGCGGATACGCGGTCTTGACACACCCAAAAAGCAGCGTAGGTTACCGGCTCGACCCCAGGAGAGGAGAGCTACGTTGTCAAGAGAAATCGAGCAGCTCGATGACCAGGGAATGGCCGCCTGGGACGGCCACGACGTGGACGCGTTCATTGCCCTGTTCGCCGACGACTTCGTCTGGACGGATCTCACGCTGCCGGAGCCGATGCGGACCAAGGACCAGGCCCGCCAGTACATGCAGGCCTGGTTCACGGCATTCCCGGACATGCGCGTCAGGCAGGCGAACCGGGTCGTCAGCGAGGACGCGGCCGCCGCCGAGGTGGAGTTCACCGGCACCAACTCCGGCCCAATGCTGATGGCCGGCAGGGAGATCCCGCCGACCGGCAGGAATGTCGTCGGCAGGGGTGCCTATTTCGCGCGCGTCATCGACGGGAAGGTCGTGCAGTTCAGCTCGCACCCGGATGTCGCCGGCCTGATGCTGCAGCTGGGGTTCATACCCGAGATGTGAGAAAGTCGCGTTCGACGAGCTGGCCTTGTCGTTCTGACCCTCCGTGAGGGCGGGCATCAATATGCCACCCGCCGACCAGACGCAACGACGTGCTCGCCCTCTCGTGCGAGGATCAAAGGATCAAGAGAGGTCGCTACGACACCACGATCGTCCCATGCATCGACGGGTGGATCGTGCAGTGGTAGGCGAAGGTGCCCGCCTTGGTGAAGGTGAACGAGAACGTCGCCCCCGACGGCATGGGATGGTCGAACGCGCCGCCGTCGGCGGTCACGGTGTGCGCGACGCCCTGCTGGTTGGTCCAGGTAACCTTCTGGCCCACCTTGGCCTTCAGGGTCGCCGGCGAGAACGCAAAGTTGTCGATGGCCACCGCGGTCCCACTCGCAGGGGTGCCAGCACCGCTGGTGGTCGGACCGCCGCCGGAACCGGTGGCCGACGGGGCGGCGGTGGTCGCCGGGGAGCCGCCGCCATACCCCCCGGAGCCTGACTTGTTGCCGCCGCAACCGGCGGCGAGCACCCCTGCCGCTGCGAGCAGGATGAGCGCGACAAGGGTGCGGCGCATGAACGCGAACCTCCCGGGATGCGACCTCAACTCGGGTACTCCTGTGCGACTGCGCCGCGGGTCCTGGTTCCCAGGCCCACCCCGACTCCACAACGGCAAGGCTGTCGAGCGGCAATCCTTCATCCCGTCCCTCGTTCCGAGGCCGCGGCTCGCTCCAGGGCGGTGAGCAGGGTCTCGATCTCGTAGGAGCCGTCGTGCCTCGCACCGTTGATGTAGAAGGTCGGCGTGCCGTTCACGCCGCTCCGCACGCCGCTCATGAAGTCCTCACGGACCCGCTCGGCGTGGACGTGCCCGGCCAGCTCTTCGCCGAACAGCTCGACGTCGAGCCCGAGCTTCTCGGCGTAAGCGCGGAGGTCCCGGTCGCGCAGGCGCCGCTGGTTCTCGTACAGAAGGTCGTGCATCTGCCAGAACCTGCCCTGGGTGGCCGCAGCCTCGGCGGCCTCCGCGGCCTGTTCGGCGTGGGGGTGCGAGGTCGTGATCGGGAAGTTGCGGAAGACGAACCGGAGCCTCTCACCCATCCGGGCCTGCACCTCCTTGATGATGGGATACGCGGCGCCGCAGTATGGACACTCGTAGTCGCCGTACTGGACCAGCGTCACCGCCGCGTCCGCCGGCCCCTGGATGTGGTCCCGGTCTTCGGAGACCGGCATGGTAAGGACGGCCTCCCACTCGGTTGCGCTCATGAGGCGCCCTCCTCCCCCAGGTTCTCAAGGGCGCGAAGGATCCCGTCCGCGCCGGGGTTCACGCTCACCGGCGAGACGTAGCTCCACCGCACGGTGCCGTCGGCATCGATCACGTACAGGGCCCGCTCGCTGGTGCCTTCCTCGGCTCGGTAGACCTGATACGCCCGAGCCACCTCACCCTTGGGCTCGAAGTCGGCCAGCAGCGGGAAGTGCAGGTTGCGGTCCTTCGCGAAGGCCAGATGGCTCCAGACCCCGTCCACCGAGATGCCCAACAGCGCTGCGTTGAACTTCTGGAACTCGGGAAGCACCTCCTGGTACAGCGCCATCTGATCGGAGCAGACCGGGCTCCAGTCCGCCGGGTAGAAGGCAAGGATCACGGGCTGACCCCGGAACTCGGCGAGTGACATCGTATTGTCTGGCGTGGACGGAAGTTCGAAGTCGGGTGCCTTGGTCCCGGGCGGCAGTGGCGTTGCACGGTGGCCGACACTCGTGCTGGTCATCTCCGAAACCTCCTCCGCGGCGGCGAATGTCGAGTGAGACTAGGTGCCTCCTCGCTGTTTGTTCAGTCCTCCTCGCTGGACTCGTCGTAGCGCCACCGTACTCGTCAACGAGGTGATCGACGGCCCCCCGCGCCGTGTCGCGTACGGTCATCGCCCCTCCTCAGGTACGACGCAGGTACGACGAAGGGGTCGTGCTCGAGGGTCGAGGCCTCGACCGGCGGACTGAACGGCCACTGGAATCCTTGTCCCGACCCTAGAAACTGTGTACAGTTTCTGCCGGCGGGAGGGAGGCTGAGGTGATCGAGCTCGAGGACATCGCATACGTGCGTTCCGGCGTCACGGATCTGCCGGCCGCCGTTCGCTTCGCGACCGACATCGTGGGGCTTGAGCTGGTGGCCTCGGATGAGCAAGGGGTTGCGCACCTTCGGGCCGACGCGCGCCACCATTGCCTCGCTTTTGTCGCGGGTCAGTCCGGTGTCATCGCGTCCGGCTTCACCGTTGCTGACGACGGCGCCCTGGCGGGCGCGGAGCGCGAGCTCGAACGTCGTGGCTTCGCTGTCCAGCGTCTCGACGCCGCGGCCGCGCGGTCGCGCCGGGTCCGCTCCGGCATCGCGTTCGACGACCCCTTCGGCAACCGGCTCGAGCTCGTGACGCAGCAGGAGTGCCTCGCCCGGCCGGTCGCCTTCGGGCGTGCGTCGGGGATCACGGAGTTCGGTCACCTGTGCCTCGACGCGCCGGACGTCCACGAGGCCTACCGGTTCTGGTCCGGCACCTTCAACGCGAAGGTGTCCGACTGGATCGGCGATGCCGCATGCCTCATGCGGATCGACCCCGTGCACCACAAGCTCGCCGTCTTCAAGGGCGACGGGCCGGGGCTGTGCCACATGAACTTCCAGGTCGCCTCGATCGACGACATCTTCCGGAACTGGCACTTCCTCGTCGACCACGGCGTCGAGATCGAGATGGGGCCGGGCCGGCACCCGCAGTCGACAGCCGTTTTCGTCTACTTCCGCGGTCCCGAGAGCTTCACCTATGAGTACTCCTTCGGGGTGCGCCGGATCGAGGACGACGCGGCGTGGCGGCCACGGACCTTCGACCCCGCCGAGCCAGGGTCGATCGACATGTGGCTCGGGCCGACTTCGCGACCGACGACGCAGCCGCAGGCGCGCGACGACGTGCCAGACGGCGCTGCACCTGGGGCGCCGTCCGGGGATCCGGCGCGGGTGCCCGCGACGCTCCCGGCGGCGCTCTCCGTCTAGTGCCGACCCCGACAAGGTTTGCCCGGTTGGCGCCGGGCTGGCACGCACTCGACCTGCAGCCATGCATGGATCCCGCGAGGCGTCGACCGGGCAGACCTAAATTGGGACGGCACTAGCCCGCGGACGCCGTGCGCAGCGCGGCAGGGTCGGCGCCCTCGGCGAGGGCGACGGCCTGCGGGACGGCCCGCGGCGTGTAGTCCGGCGCGCAGTCCGAGAGCACCCGCAGCGCTGTGCGGGCGAGGTGGTGGGCGAGCCCGGAGAGGGCCGCGCGGTCGTCTCCGGCCGCGAGGGCGTCCAGGATGGCCGCGTGCTCGGCGTCACCCGCGGTCTGCCAGTCGGCCGGCTCGGACTGCTGGTAGATCCGGATGTAGCGCACGCTGCGGTCCTCGAGCGACTGCAGCGTGCGCAGGAGCGGCTCGCCCGCCCCGGCCGTCATCACCCGGTGATAGGCGTGGTGCGCCTCGAACCACCCGGGAAGGTCCCCGGTCCGCGCGGCCCGGCGCATCGCGGTGAGCAGCCGGCCCGCCTCCCGGCGCTGACGTGAGCCGATGGACTCCAGGGTCATCGACAGCGCGAGCGTCTCGAGCAGGATGCGGCACGCGTAGTCGGCGTCGAGCTCGACCGGGTCAAGGTCGGCCACGCGCATCCGCTGGTTCGGCTCGAACTCGACGTAGCCCTCCTCCTGGAGCATCCGCAGCACCTCGCGCAGCGGCGTCCGGCTTACGCCGAGCTGCTCGGCGAGCGCCACCTGCGACAGCTTCGTGCCCGGCGGGATGCGACCGTCGAGGATGCACTCGCGCAGGTACGTGTGCAGGCGGGGGATGGCCTGCCGGACCTCGGGGAGGTCCACGCGCTCGATCCCGGGGATGCGGGCTGCCGAAGGTGCCATATGCGCATTGTATGCATGGACCTCAACTGCATACACATCTTGGCCGGAGTCTTGACGCTGTGAGGCAAAACTGCATACAGTTTGGCCAAGGTCACGAGGAGGTGCCCGATGCCTGTCGAACGCTCGGCGATGCTCGGCGCGCAGCTCTGGGTCGTCCGGTGGAGCCCCCGCGAAGGGGTCACGGCGGCGGACGTCGAGGCCGCCCTCGATGCCCACCTGGAATGGATGCTCGGGCTGGAGGCTGCCGGGCACGTCGTCGCCTCCGGCCCTCTGACCTCGGGGCCGGGCGTCACGCCGGGCGCGGGCCTCACGGTGCTCAGGACGTCCACGGAGCAGGAGGCCGCCGCGCTCGCGGCCCAGGACCCGTTCGTCGCCAAGGGGCTACGCACCTTCGACGTCCTTGGGTGGCGCGTCATGGAGGGCGCTCTCACCGTGCGGGTCTCCTTCGGCACGACGACCTACCGGATCAGCTGATGGCCGCGGGCCGGCCGGAGGGAGGCGGACGATGACGACCGTCGGGGTCATCGGGCTCGGGAAGATGGGCCTGCCCATCGCCCAGAACCTCATGGACCGTGGCTTCGCCGTGGTGGGCTACCGGCGCTCGGGCACCGGCGAGCTCGCCGCCCTCGGCGGCACCGGTGCGCAGTCACCGGCCGAGGTGGCGTCCGCGAGCGACGTCCTGCTGTCGATCCTGCCGGACGTCGCGGCGCTGCGGGAGGTCCTCCTCGGCCCGCACGGCACCATGACGAAGCTGCGCCCGGGCACGGTCCACGTGGAGATGAGCACGCTCGACGTCGCGGAGAAGGCGGCGCTGCGCGACCGCGTCCGGACGTCCGGCGGCGACCTCCTCGACTGCCCGATCAGCGGCACGCCGGCCATGGTCCGGCCCCGAGCGGCGACGACGTTTGTCTCGGGGGAGGAGGCGAGCGTGGACGCCGTCCGCGAGGTGCTCGACGCGATCTCCGGGCCGTGGGTCTACACGGGCGCCTTCGGCACCGCGGCGCGCCTGAAGTACGTCGCCAACCTCCTTGTCGCGGTGCACACCGTCGCGACCGCGGAGGCGATGCTGCTGGCCCGCCGCAGCGGCCTGGACCTCGAGCTGGTCCAGCGCACCCTCGACGACTCGATCGCCTCGTCGGCGATCTGGCAGCGTCGCGGCCCTCTCGTCCAAGAGCGACGCTGGACGCCCGCGCCCGGGCCCATCGCGACGCTCCACCACATCCTCGAGCAGATCGAGGACCAGGCCGAGGCGATCGGGACCGTGCTGCCCCTCTTCGCCGTCGCCAAGCAGCTGTATGACCAAGCGCTCGCCGACGGGTGGGGAGCCCTCGACATCGCCGCCGTTCACGATGTCCTGTCCGGCCAGAGCCCGGCGTCCGCCGAGCCCGGGAGCGCCTCGTGACCATCTGGTCCCTCGTCACCGTCGTCGCCGATGACGAGCCGTTCGTCGCCGCCCGGGTGGGCGACGGGAGCCTGCGGGAGGTGCCCGCGCTCAAGGGGTGGGCGAGCCTCACCGAGCTCGTCGACGGCTGGCCCGCGGCCGCCGAGGCCCTCCGCGCGATGGACGTCGAGGCCGCAGCCCCGCTCGTCGGCGTCCGGCTGCTCGCGCCGCTGCGCTACCCACGCAAGGTGATCTGCGCCGGCGTCAACTACCGGCGGCACATCGCGGAGATGGGCACCGAGCCGCCGCCGGCGGACTGGACGCCGTTCTTCTTCCTCAAGCCGCCGACGACGACCGTCGTCGGTCCGTTCGACGACGTTCCCGTCGACGGCCCGGAGGCGGCGCGGCTGGACTGGGAGGCCGAGCTCGCCGTCGTCATCGGCGTCGGCGGCCGGGAGATCCCGCGTGAGAAGGCCCTCGCGCACGTCGCGGGGTACTGCGTAGCGAACGACATCACGGCGCGCGGGTACCACCGTCGGGCGAGCGTGCCCGCACCCGCCTTCCGCTACGACTGGTTCGCCTCGAAGGCCCGCGACGGCTCGCTGCCGCTCGGCCCCGGCCTGACCCCGGCCTGGCTCGTCCCGGACCCGCAACATCTACGAATTCGCCTGTGGGTCAACGACGAGCTCCAGCAGGACGGGAGCACGGCGGACATGATCTGCGACATCCCCACGCTCGTCGCCGCGGCGAGCCAGGCCGTGACCTTGGAGCCGGGTGACGTCATCTCGACCGGGACGCCGGCCGGGGTGGGCGCCGGCCGAGGCGTGTCCCTGCGGCCCGGCGACGTGGTCCGTACGGAGATCGAGCACCTCGGCGTCCTCGTCAACCGCATCGTCGCCGCTGACTCGCCGGTGCACGCGCACCGCCCGCGGAACCCGCCCCGCTCGCGCCTGGAGGAGCCATGATCTTCGTCAGTTACGCTCTGCCCGTCAACGAAGACGGCCAGCCGCACCTGGACCGCGCGGCCGTGTGGAACGGCCTCGTGCTCAAGGCCGACAACGCCTTGCCCTTCGTCCCCGCCATGACGCGGTGCGACATCGTGGAGCGGCACGGACCCGCGAGCTTCGACCGCGACATCGAGTTCCGCGGACAGCAGTTCCGAGAGCGCATCACCCTCGAGGAGCCGCACCGCGTCGTCTTCACCCGCATCTCGGGACCCGTGCTCGGCACGATCGCCAACGAGATCGAGGGCCCGGACGACGACCTGCGGCTGCGCTTCAGCTTCGCCCTCGTCGTCGCCGGCGTCCAGGGCGGCTCGCAGGCTGAGCGCGAGTACGCCGAGGGGATGACGGCGGACTACCTCAAGGCCGTCGCCGCCACGCTCGACGCGATGCGCCGCATCGCCCGCGGCGAGGCTGCCTGACCGCCCGCCCTGCCGCTCAGCCGCATGCCCGTCACGACCCTGTACCACCGCCCCTCGTCCCCCCGTCCCACATCGAGACCATCACTCGTCCCCCCGTCCCACATCGAGACCATCAGAGGAGGAAGCATGTCCACCTGGATCGACGACTACTACGCCGACGTCGACGCCATGCGCCTGGAGGCGTACGTCGAGCGGCACAGCGACGATGCGGTCGTCGTGTTCGGCAACAACCCGCCGGCCGTCGGCAAGGAGGCGATCGGCGCGACGATCGGCGGCTTCTGGTCGATGATCGGCGGTCTGCGCCACGAGCGGCGCAACCTCTGGTTCGTCAACGACGGCGACACGGGGGTCGTCGAGGTCGTCACCCACTACACGACCAAGGGCGGCGCGGCGGTCGCCGTGCCCTGCGTCTCCATCCTCGACCGGAACGCCGACGGCAAGGTCACCTCCCTGCGTGTCCACATCGACCTGGCCCCGCTTTTCGAGCAGATCGGCGCCGAGCAGGCGGCTGAGCGGCCCAAGACGGTGACCGCGTGAGCGGGCGGCACGACGGGCGCGTCGCCGTCGTCACGGGCGGCGCCAATTCATCCTCTGGCACAACGTCTGTGGCACCTCCTGCCATCGATCAGGAGATGCGGCTGCGCATCGCCGATCAGCTGGGCGCGCGGTTCAAAGGCGACCTCATCGGTCCAGACCAC
>DASYUT010000132.1 GCA_036000965.1 Actinomycetes bacterium | reverse complement strand
CCTGGCCACCCTGGTGGTCAACAAGATCCGCGGCACGTTCAAGAGCGTCGCGGTCAAGGCCCCCGGGTTCGGTGACCGGCGCAAGGCCATGCTGGGCGACATCGCGGTCCTCACCGGCGGCCAGGTCATCAGCGAGGAGGTCGGCCTCAAGCTCGAGAACGTCGCGCTCGACCTGCTCGGCCGGGCCCGCCGGGTCACGGTGACCAAGGACGACACCACCATCGTCGAGGGCGCCGGGTCCGAGGAGGAGATCAAGGCCCGCATCGCCCAGATCAAGCAGGAGATCGAGCGGACCGACTCCGACTGGGACCGCGAGAAGCTGCAGGAGCGGCTGGCCAAGCTCGCCGGCGGCGTCGGCGTCATCAAGGTCGGGGCGGCCACCGAGGTCGAGCTGAAGGAGAAGAAGCACCGCATCGAGGACGCGGTGTCGGCCACCCGGGCCGCCATCGAGGAGGGCATCGTCCCCGGCGGCGGGGTCGCGCTCATCCGGGCCCAGGAGGCGCTCGGCAAGGTCGACCTGACCGGCGACGAGCGGGCCGGTGCCGAGATCGTGCGCCGGGCGCTCGAGCTGCCTGCCCAGTGGATCGCCAGGAACGCCGGGTACGAGGGCGCCGTCGTGGTCGCCCGGGTGCGCGAGCTGTCCGACAGCCAGGGCTTCAACGCGGCCACCGGCGAGTACGAGGACCTCATCAAGGCGGGCGTCATCGACCCGGCCAAGGTGACCCGCTCGGCGGTCCAGAACGCCGCGTCGATCGCGGCCCTGCTGCTCACCACCGAGACCCTGGTGGTGGACAAGCCGGAGGAGAAGGATGACGCCGGCCAAGGCCATGGCCACGGCGGCGGCTATCCGGGCATGTAGCGGCCCCTCATGCAGCGCCCCCCAGGGGCCCCGGCCACACCCGGCCGGGGCCCCTGGGCGTGGGCCAGGATGGCCGGCCCGAGCGGCGGAGGCTCCTCGGCATGGCGCCAGGGTGGGCCCGGTCCTCGCCGGCCGGAGCCCTCGGCGTGGGGCCAGGGTGGGCCCGGCCCTCGCCGGCCGGGGCCCTCGGCGTGGGGCCAGGGTGGACCGGGCCGGCCGCGGCCAAGGCCACCCTGTCAGGCGCGGGCGGTGTGGTCGGCCAGGAAGCGCTCGACCAGGTCGCGGTTGCGCCTGGTGGCGGGGTCGTCGGGGGCAAGCAGCTCGACGCCGTGGTAGGGGTCGGGGACCACGGCCAGCTTCCGGTCTCGCACCTTGGCGGCGGCGTACATCTCCCGCGCGCTCTCGGGGAACCCCCGGTCCTGGGCGCCGACCAGGAACAGCACGGGGACGGTGAGCCGGGACGCGGCCTTGACCGCGTCCATCGCGTAGAACTGCGATGGACCGGAGAGGCAGATCACCCCGGCCACCGGGGGCTGCACCTCGGCCGCGGCGGTCACCACCGCGGTGCCGCCGAGCGAGCCGCCCATGAGCACCACCTTGCTGGCGCCCTGGTCGCGCAGCACCTTGGCGGCCGCGGCCACGTTCTGGTCGAGTGGTGGCTCGCCGCTGCCCGGGGAGGGGCCGGAGGCACCGAAGCCCTCGAAGTCGAAGGCGAGCACGCGGTACCCGCGCCTGGCCAGCACCCGCCCGTAGGGCAGCCACTGGCAGAGGTCGCTGTTGATCTGGTGGGCCAGGACGACCCCGACCGGGCCGCTGCCGAGCACCACCCCGGCCAGCTCGGCGCCGTTGGCGGCCCGGAACCGGAGCGTGCGCGACCGCTCCCCTGCCTCCAGGCAGCTCGCGCCGATCTGCTCGAGGGTCGTGGGAGGTCCGGCGGCCGTGGTCGTCGGCCGCGCCTCGGCCGCCGTGGTAGCCGGGGTGCCGCCGCTGCCCTGCCCGTCGCAGGCCGCCCCGGCGAGGGCGAGCGCCACGAGGAGCAGGGCAGCCCCGCGACAGGGCTGGGCGCCGCCAGTCACGCAGCGCCTCACTTGCATCGGTCCGCTTATGCAGCGCCTCACTTGCATCGGCATCGTAAGATACGGATCCTGGTCCGATTCGTCCACTGCCGCGTTGCTTTGCTGCTTTCGGAGGCCAACCTGTCAGCAGGCCGTTGGGGCGCCCTCGCCGGTGTCCTCCTCTTCCTTGTCGCCGCCTGCTCGACCGGCCCAGAGAGGACGGCGGCCTCGTCCAACCGCATCGGCGCCGCGTCGGGCGGGCACACCGTGACGACCACGCCCCCGCCGTTTCACAAGCGCTGCCTCACGCCGCGCGAGCAGTCGGCCGAGGTGTGGTTCGACGCGCTCGACGGGATCCGGCTCTCCGGCGTGGCGCTCGGTCGGGGCAGCACGGGGGTGCTCCTCGCCCACCAGCACTGGTTCAACCTCTGCAGCTTCATGCCTTTGGCCAGGGAGCTGGTCCTGGCCGGCTACCAGGTGCTCGCATTCGACTTCCGCGGGTTCGGCGCCTCCCCGGCGACCGACCGCAGGGTGTCGCGCTGGCTTGACCAGGACGTCGCGGGCGGGATCAGGGAGCTGCACCGGCGTGGGGCCGAGCGGGTCGTGCTGGTCGGCGCCTCCATGGGAGCCACCTCGTCGCTGGTCGAGGCCGCCCATCCGCGGCACGGGCCGGAGATCCCGGTGGCCGGGATCGTCAGCGTGTCCGGCCCGGTCCGCTTCTACGAGATGGACGCGTCCGCGGCCGTGAAGCGGCTGCAGACGCCCCTGCTCTTCATCACCTCCGAGGGCGACGGCAAGTTCACCGACGCCGCGCGCCTGCTCTACAAGACCGCACCGGCCCCGGCCAAGCGCCTCGTGGTCGTGCCGGGCAGCGGGCACGGCAGCGGGCTGCTCAACTACGGCCCGTACGCGGCCCGGCTGCGCGCCCTGATCGTCGACTTCGTCGGGCAGCAGGCCATGCCCGCCGCTCAGCGGACCATGCGGCCCTCGAGGTAGGCGGCCCAGTAGCGGGCCTGGTCGCGCCGGACCTCCGGGACCCGGCCGGAGGCGCTGGCGTCCCGCAGCAGCCAGGCGACAGTCTGCAGGTCGCCCCGCTCCATGTCCGGACTGACCTCGGTGGCCCAGTAGACCGCGGCGTTCCTGAGGTCGGAGGGCGCCGCGCTGCCGTAGCCGATCTCGTGCAGCAGCCCGCACACGGTCGCCGCGTCGTCCCGCCCGATCACCATGTCGATCATCACCGGCTCCTCTCTGGATGGTGGGCGGCAGTACGGCCAGGCCGTGCCGTCTCCGGGGTCGAACGTATGTTCGAACAACCGGTCCGGCGCCGTCAAGCTGGCATCTGCCTCCGGGGGATATCCGTTGCGCCGGCCAGGCCGCCTCGGGCATCCGTCGCGCCGACCCGGCCTTCCGCCGTGCCGGTCGCATGCCGGCACGGGAGCCCGCTCGGCCGTCTGGCCGCTGGCGTGCGGTACCAGGCGCGTGGGCAGGGCCGTTCGTTCGCGACCGCGGCTCAGGGGCCGCCGGTGCCGCGGTTGGCGAGGCGGCGCTCGACCCGGCGGCGCACCTGCCGCCGGCGCAGGACGAACGCGGTCGTCAGGAGTGCGACCGTGGCCAGGGAGGCCGTTGTGGCCGGGACGGTCGGACCCTCCTCCGCCTCGGCCCGGCTCCTGGCCAGCTCGAGCCGGGCCGGCGCCGCCGTGGCCGCCGCGGGACGGGCCCCCGGCCGCGCGAGCAGCTCCGCCACGCTGGCCGGCGGGACGTAGGCGGGCAGGCGCAGGCCGGTCCGCGGCACCCGGCCCGGCCCGAAGCCCCAGTCCATCAGCCGGGCCGCGTCGCCAGGCGGGTCGGGGCTGTCGAGCAGCACCGCGATCAGGGTGCGACCGTTGCGGGTGGCCGCGGCGGCCAGGCAGCGGCCGGCGTCGTCGGTGAAGCCGGTCTTGATGCCGACCGCGCCCCTGTAGTCGAGCAGGAACCTCGAGTGGGCTGTGAGCGTGTGCCTGTGGCCGTCCGGCCGCGCGAACGAGGTCGTGCGCGCGCGCACGACCCGGGCCAGCCACGGGTCGCGAAGCACCGCCCGGCCCAGGATGGCGAGGTCCCAGGCGCTGGACACGTGCCCGGGCATGTCGAGCCCTTCCGCGTTCCTCCAGTGCGAGCCGCGCAGGCCGAGGCGGCGCGACTGGGCGTTCATCGCGATGCCGAAGCGGTGCCGCGACCCGGCGGCCCGCTCGGCGAGCACGAC
Source organism: Actinomycetes bacterium (assembly GCA_036000965.1). Lineage (NCBI taxonomy): Bacteria > Bacillati > Actinomycetota > Actinomycetes > Actinomycetes bacterium. The sequence continues at coordinate 13,095 of DASYUT010000132.1, read as the reverse complement.
GGCCACGTCGTTGGCGGAGACGATCATGAGCGCCTGCAGGGCCTGCTCGACCAGAATCGGCTGGCCGGGTCGGAGCGCGAGCCGGCGGGCGGGCATCCCGGCCGCGTCCCGCCCGGTCACCGCCACCTCCTGCAGGCCGAGGCTGGCCCTCACGGTGATCGCGGCGAGCATCTTGGTGAGGCTGGCGGGCGGCACCTTCTTGGACTGGTTACGGCCCCAGAGCACGTCGCCGGTGTTCGCGTCGACCAGGATGCCCACCTTCCCGGCGACCTTCGGTCCGGGCGGCCGTGCTGCGGCCGCTGCCGGCGCGGGCGCCACGGCAGCGGTGAGCAGAGCGAGCAGGATCAGCAGGCCGAGGCGTGCGCGCATGCGTCCTTGAGCGGTCGTGGGCGGGCCGGGAGGCAGGAGTGTCGCATCCCGCCCTGGTCAGGACAAGCGGCTGACCTCGCAGTTGAGCCGCCATGAACGGTACGTCACGGGATGTCCACAGATTGGCGGCGGCGGCCGTCACCGCTCCCGGGCGCCGGTAGAATCTCGTCTTCCGGTTCACGCGGTTCACGAACTCGAGGAGAGCAACGCATGCGCGTAACGGTCATCGGGGCCGGCCACGTCGGACTCGTCACAGCTGTCTGCCTGGCCAAGATCGGCCACGAGGTGGTCGCCGACGACGACGACCGGGCCAAGCTCGAGCTCCTCCGGCAGGGCAAGGCCTGGTTCTACGAGCCGCAGCTCCAGCAGCTGATGACCGAGGCCCTGGCGGCCGGCCGGCTGCGGTTCACCTCCGACAAGGCCGAGGCGGTCCGCCACGGCGAGGTGATCTTCGTCTCGGTGGGCACCCCGAGCCGGGACGACGGCAGCCCCAACCTCAAGTTCGTCGAGGCGGTCGCCCGCGACATCGCCCGCCACCTGCCCTCCGGCGAGTTCCGCCTGGTCTGCGAGAAGAGCACCGTGCCGGTGCAGACCGGACTGCGGGTGGCCCAGGTGATGCGCCGGGAGGCACCGCCGGGTGCCGACTACGAGGTCGCGTCCAACCCTGAGTTCCTGCGCGAGGGCTCGGCGATCGAGGACACCCTGCGCCCCGACCGGATCGTGGTCGGCACCGAGTCCGAGCGCGGCACCCGCGTCCTCCGCCAGTTGTACGCGCCGATCATCGAGTCGACCGGCTGCCAGCTCCTGGCCACCGACCGCGCCACCGCCGAGCTGATCAAGCACGCGTCGAACGCGTTCCTGGCCACCAAGATCAGCTTCATCAACTCGGTGGCCGCGGTCTGCGAGCGGTCCGGCGCCGACGTGGAGCTGGTCGCCCGGGGCATGGGCCTGGACCCGCGCATCGGCCCGCAGTTCCTCAAGGCCGGGGCCGGGTACGGGGGCAGCTGCTTCCCCAAGGACGTCGCCGCGTTCGCCCACCGCTCGCGCGAGCTGGGCGTCGACTTCGGCATCCTCCATGAGGTGGCCAGGGTCAACCTGGAGGCGCGCCGCAACATCGTGGAGAAGGTGCGCGACGCGCTCTGGCACCTCGAGGGCAAGCGGATCGGCGTGCTCGGGCTCGCCTTCAAGCCCGACACCGACGACCTCCGCGAGGCCCCGGCCATGGAGGTCGTGCGCGGCCTGCTGGACGGCGGCGCCGAGGTGATCGCCTACGACCCGGTTGCCCGCGAGCAGGCCGCGGCCTGCATGCCCGGCCTGCAGGTCGCTGCCAAGGCCCACGAGGTGGCCGACGGGGCCCACGCGCTCGTGCTGCTCACCGAGTGGAAGGAGTTCGCCGAGCTGGACCCGGCCGACCTCAAGAGCCGCATGGCGTACCCGATCGTCATCGACGCACGGAACTTCTTCGACGTGGCCGCCTTCGTCGCCGAGGGCTTCACGGTGGCCGGTGTGGGACGTCCGGTGGCGACCCCTGCCGACGCGCGGGGCTGAGCCGTGCCGAGGGCCGTCATCACCGGGGGGGCCGGCTTCCTCGGGTCGCACCTCTGCCGCCGCCTGCTCGCCGAGGGCTTCGAAGTCATCTGCATGGACAGCCTGCTGACCGGGCGGGCCGAGAACGTCGAGGATTTCATCGGCAAGCACTTCCGCCTGGTCAACGTCGACGTCACCGACTACGTCCACGTCTCTGGCCCGGTCGACGCCGTGCTCCACTTCGCGTCCCCGGCCAGCCCCATCGACTACCTCCGCTACCCGATCCAGACCCTGAAGGTCGGCGCGCTCGGCACCCATCGGGCGCTCGGGCTGGCCAAGGACAAAGACGCCCGCTTCCTGCTCGCCTCCACCAGCGAGGTCTATGGCGACCCTCAGGTCCACCCTCAGCCCGAGAGCTACTGGGGCCACGTCAACCCGATCGGCCCCCGCGGCGTCTACGACGAGGCCAAGCGCTTCGCCGAGGCCCTCGCCATGGCCTACCAGCGCACCCACGGCGTCCCGGTGCGCATCGCTCGCATTTTCAATACCTTCGGGGAGAGGATGAGGATTGATGACGGCCGGGCGTTTTGCACGTTTGCGGTGCAGGCGCTGCGGGGGGAGCCGCTGACCGTGCACGGGGACGGGAGCCAGACCCGTTCGCTCGCGTACGTGGACGACATGATCGAGGGGTTCTGGCGGCTGCTCTGGAGCGACGTGCAGGGGCCGGTCAACCTGGGGAACCCGCAGGAGGTCACGATCCTCGAGCTGGCCACGATGGTGGCTGGCGCGGCCGGGGCCGAGGTGCGGGTTGAGTACCGTCCCCGGCCGGTCGACGACCCCGAGGTGCGGCGGCCCGACATCACCCGGGCCATGGAGCTGCTCGACTGGAAGCCGACGGTCAGCCTCGAGGAGGGCATCCGCCGGACGCTGCCCTGGTTCCGGCGCGCGCTCGGGGTCGTCGGGTCGTGACCACCACCCGGCTCGACTCCAAGCGGGCGGCGTTCTTCGACGTCGACAAGACCCTGCTGCCCGGGTCCAGCCTGTATCTGCTGGCCCGGGGCATGTACCGGCGCGGGTTCTACACCTGGCGGGACCTCGTGGGCTTCGCGCTCGGGCAGATCACCTTCAGGGTCACCGGGGCCGAGGGCAAGCGGGGGATGGAGGCCGCCCGCGAGTCCGCGCTCGCGTTCGTGGAGGGCAAGTCCGAGGCCGAGCTGATCCAGCTCGGCCACGACATCGTGGTCGAGGTGATCGGCCCCCGCATCTACCCGGGGATGCGGCGGGTCATCGACGTGCACCACGCCAACGGCGACCGGACCTACCTGGTCACCGCGGCCCCTCGGGAGCTGGCCGAACGGATCGCCGCCTACCTCGGCATGGACGGCGCCCTCGGCACCGAGGCCGAGCTGGTCGACGGCGTGTACACGGGGCGGCTCATCGGGCCGGTGCTCCACGGCCCGGCCAAGCTCGACGCGGTCGTCCAGCTGGCCGAGAAGCAGGGCATCGACCTGCGCGACTCGAGCGCGTACTCGGACTCGGTGAACGACCGCCCGATGCTCGAGGGCGTCGGCCATCCGGTGGCCGTCAATCCCGACCACCAGCTCCGCGACCTTGCCGCCCAGCGCGGCTGGCCGGTCCAGGACTTCCGCAAGCGCCGCCGCCTCTGGCTGTTCTGGCTGCCCATCGGGCTCGGGCTGGCCGCCTCGGGCGCCGCGGCAGCGGGGGTCGCCTACCGCCGTCGCCGCCCGCTCGACCGGGCGCCCGCCTGGCGAGGTCCCGCCCCCCCGGCACCAGCATCCGCCGACCGGCTGTCGCGGCTCCGCCAGAGCGTGCAGGAGGCCGCCGAGGGGGCGTCACCCCTCCGCCGGGCCGTGCCGGAGGCACCCGTCGACCAGGAGCCGCCGCCGCGCCGCTGGCGGGTCCGGGTGCCCGGCATTCGGTGAACGGCAGGGTCCCTGCGCTGGCGGGTCCGGGTGCCCGGCATTCGGTGAACGGCAGGTCCCCGCGCTGGCGCTGGGTGGAAGGCGCGTGTGGGCCGTGGGGCGCAGTGTCAGGTGCAGACGAGGAAGCGGTGAGCTACCCCGAGGTCGGCGAGGGGAGCGGTGGGCTACTCGAGGTCGCTGCCGGCGGGCAGGCCGCCCTCACTGAGCACCGCGGCGACCTCGTCCTCGGTCAGGCCGCGGGTGGTGAGGGCACGGCGGATGCGTCGGGCCGCCTCGGTCGGCGACGTCCAGCCGTCGCGCAGCGGGCCGGACTCGTGCTCGCCCTCGAGCAGGCCGTCCACGAAGCCCTTGCCGTAGTCCCAGGTGACGTAGTGGTCGATCGACGGCTCGAACGCCGGCTCGTGGACGCGAGGCTCACCCTGCTCGAGGATGTGCTCGAGGTTCTCGCGCAGCAGGTCCCACCCGAAGAAGTGGTCCTCCTCGCAGTCGGGGCAGGGGATGACCACGCCCCGGAAGCCGCGCGGCTCCAGCGCCTCGCGGAACTCGGCCAAGTCGGCGAGGTCCTCGAGCAGGGAGGCGCGCTCCTCCTCGTCGATGGGGTCGGACTGCTCGTCGTCGTCGGGCTCGAACGGGTCGAGGGGGTCGGACACGGGCACCTCTGTGCAGGGTCGATCATGATTTTTCGTGAACCCTCGCATGGTACAACCTGTTGCCTGGGCTGCGGAGCCCCGTGCTTGACCCTGGGGAGGACCGCAGTCAGACACGTTCTGGGAGGAAAACCGTGGCTGAGGTAGAGATCGGAATCGGCAAGAGCGGTCGGCGCGCCTACGGCTTCGACGACATCGCGATCGTGCCCAGCAGGCGCACGCGCGACCCCGACGACATCGACATCTCCTGGGACATCGACGCCTACCACTTCGAGCTGCCGTTGCTCGCGTCGGCCATGGACGGGGTGGTCTCGCCCCGGATCGCGATCGAGCTCGGGCGGCTGGGCGGGCTCGGCGTGCTCAACCTCGAGGGCCTGTGGACCCGGTACGCCGACCCTGACGCGGTCTACCAGGAGATCGCGGGACTGCCCGACGTCGAGGCGACCAAGCGGATGCAGGAGATCTACCGCGAGCCGATCCAGCCCGAGCTGATTGGCCGCCGGGTCCAGGAGGTCAAGGAGGCGGGCGTCGTCGCAGCAGCGTCGCTGACCCCCCAGCGGGTCGAGCGCTACCACCAGTTCGCCCTCGACGCCGGCCTGGACATCCTCGTCATCCAGGGCACCGTGGTCTCGGCCGAGCACGTCTCGAGCACCAGCCAGCCGCTCAACCTCAAGACCTTCATCGCCCGCTACGACCTGCCCGTGATCGTGGGCGGCTGCGCCTCGTACTCGACCGCGCTGCACCTCATGCGGACGGGCGCGGCCGGCGTCCTGGTCGGCGTGGGCCCGGGCGCCGCCTGCACGACTCGGGGGGTACTCGGCATCGGCGTGCCCCAGGCCACTGCGCTGGCCGACGCCGCCGGTGCACGCATCCGTCACCTCGAGGAGACCGGCCGCTACGTGCAGGTCATCGCCGACGGTGGCATGCGCACCGGCGGCGACGTGGCCAAGGCGATCGCCTGCGGCGCGGACGCGGTGATGATCGGCTCGCCGCTGGCCAGAGCGGTCGAGGCGCCGGGCCGGGGCTACCACTGGGGGATGGCCACGTTCCATCCGGACCTTCCCAGGGGGACCCGGGTGAAGACCACCACCTTGGGCACGCTGAAGGAGATCCTGCTCGGGCCAGCCCCGGTCAACAACGGGACCATGAACCTGTTCGGCGCCCTGCGCACCTCGATGGCCACCTGCGGGTACGCCAGCGTCAAGGAGTTCCAGAAGGCCGAGGTCATGGTCGCCCCCGCCCTGCAGACCGAGGGCAAGCTCCTGCAGCGAAGCCAGCACGTTGGCATGGGCTGAGGGCTTGTGGCCCACGCGCAGCCGGCCCGCCTAGGCGAACCTGCAGCAAAGCCAGCACGTGGGCATGGGCTGAGGGTGCCAGCGCCGGGGCGGCCGGTAGGCTACTCCGGAGCGTCGCGCTCGCTCAGCTGGTCACCGTCGTCGTCACCGCCCCGTCGCCGCCTTGTCACCACCTGGCGGTCCCAGCCCCGGTGCACCGAGCAGTAGCTGTCCGGGTTGTAGCGCGAGAGCCGGGTCTGGCAGCCTTCGGCCGCACAGGTCCGCTCGGCACCGAACGACTTGACCTCGGGATCGGCGCCCGGAGCCCGCCGCCGCGTCCTCCCGGCCTCGGCGCTGGGCTCGCCCTCGACCCCGACGTGTTGCACCGGCTCCACGGCCGGGTCCTCCGGTGGGTGCACGATGGCGTCCTCCAGCCTCTTGTCTCCCGCCCGCCCCCCGCGGGCGTCGGAACCGGTGCAAACAAAAAGGCACCACGCAAGATCTGCGTGGTGCTGGGTCCAGGCACCAAGATGGGCGACGCGCCGCAACTTGTGTTGTTCCTCAAAGTACTCCGGTTGAGCCGTCCTCGCCAGACCCAGGCCACCCTGGCAGGGTTCGCGGCTACGCATGCAAGTCAGGTAACGGTTGGTATCCTCCATGGATGACGCCCATCGCCGGCCACGACACCGTCCTCGTCCTCGACTTCGGGGCCCAGTACGCCCAGCTCATCGCCCGCCGGGTGCGCGAGTGCCACGTCTACTCCGAGGTCGTGCCCTACGACGTCGACCCGGAGGCGGTCCGCGCCCGCGGGGCCAGGGCCCTCATCCTGTCCGGCGGCCCCGCCTCGGTCTACGAGCCGGCCGCACCCGCGCTCGACCTCCGGCTGCTCGACCTCGGCATCCCCGTGCTCGGGCTCTGCTACGGGCAGCAGGCGATGGCGCGCGCGCTCGGCGGCCGGGTCGAGCCGACCGGTGTGCGCGAGTACGGCCGCACCTTGCTCAGCGCCGAGATCCAGAGCGTGCTCTTCCGCGACCTGCCCGCCGAGCAGACCGTGTGGATGAGCCACGGCGACACGGTCACCGCCGCACCGCCGGGAGCGAAGGTCACCGCCTGGACCGAGGCCGCGCCGGTGGCTGGGTTCGAGGACCCGGCCCGGGGGCTGTACGGGGTGCAGTTCCACCCCGAGGTGGCCCACACCCCGCGCGGCCTCGACCTGCTCAAGAACTTCCTGTACGACGCGGCGGGCTGCCGGCCCAACTGGACCAGCATGTCGATCATCGAGGAGCAGCAGGCGGCCGTCCGCGCCCAGGTGGGGGACGCCCACGTGCTGTGCGCCCTGTCGGGCGGGGTCGACTCCTCGGTCGCCGCCCTGCTCGTCCACCGGGCGATCGGCGACCGGCTGACTTGCGTGTTCGTCGACACCGGGCTGCTGCGGCACGGCGAGGCCGAGCAGGTCGAGGAGACGTTCCGGCGTGACTTCAAGGTCAACCTCGTCCACGTGAAGGCGGCCGACCGCTTCCTCGACCGGCTCGCCGGGGTGACCGACCCGGAGGTCAAGCGCAAGGCGATCGGCGCCGAGTTCATCCGCGTGTTCGAGGAGGTCGCGCGCGACCACGACGACGCCCGCTTCCTGGTGCAGGGCACCCTGTACCCGGACGTGGTCGAGTCGGGCGGCAAGCAGACCGCCACCATCAAGACCCACCACAACGTCGGCGGCCTGCCCGAGCAGATGCACCTGGAGCTGGTGGAGCCGCTCCGCCTGCTGTTCAAGGACGAGGTGCGCCGGGTCGGGGAGGAACTCGGCCTGCCCGAGGACGTGGTCCTGCGCCAGCCGTTCCCAGGGCCGGGGCTCGCGGTCCGGATCGTCGGCGAGGTGACCGCCGAGCGGCTCGAGACACTGCGAGCGGCAGACCGGATCGTGCTCGAGGAGGTGCGCCGGGCCGGCCTGGACGCCGAGCTGTGGCAGTGGTTCGCCGTGCTCCTGGCCGTGCGCACCGTCGGGGTCATGGGCGACGGGCGCACCTACGCCTACCCGATCGTGGTCCGCGCGGTCACCAGCGAGGACGCGATGACGGCCGACTTCGCCCGCCTTCCCTGGGAGGTCCTCGAGCGCATCTCCACCCGGGTCGTCGGGGAGGTCCCCGGCGTCAACCGGGTCGCCTACGACGTCACCTCCAAGCCGCCAGGCACGATCGAGTGGGAGTGATGCCCTGGTTGCATCTGCGCACGGGGATAGCCCTGTGAGGTGGGAAGATGCAGCACAGCGCCCCCACTGGCCAGGCCAGGTGGGGGCGCTGCTAACAGGGTGCTAACGGGAGGGCCGAGGATCGCCCGCGCGACGGTGTCGGCGACCTCCCGGTCCGCGGTCTCCCGCACGTGCAGGTAGATGTCCTGCGTGATCGAGATCTTGGAGTGGCCCAGCCGCTTGGACAGCACCTCGACCTTCGCGCCGGCCTCCAGGGCGGCGCTGGCGTCGCTGTGCCGGAGGTCGTGCAGGCGGATCCGGGGGAGTCCCGCGTCGGCGGCGAGGGTCTGGAACCGCTTCGAGACCCGCTCGGGTCGGAGGAACACCCCGTCCTCGCGGGTGAACACCAGCCCGGTGTCGGTCCACGCCTCCCCGAACGCCAGGCGCTCTTGGAGCTGCCGGGCCCGGTGCGCCTTGAGCGCGGCGACGGTGGCCGGGTCCAGGTCGATCGCCCGCCGGCTCGACGCGCGCTGTTGGTGTCCTCGACAAGGACGGGCTTGCGGCCGACCATCACCAGCGCCCGGACGACCTCGAGCCGCCCCTGGTCGAGGTCGACCGCTGTCCACTTGAGCCCGCAGACCTCGCTTCGTCGCATCCCGGTCGTGCAGAACAGCAGCCACGCCGCGGCGAGCCGGTCCTGCGTGACGTGCTCGAGGAACGCTTGGGTCTGCTCCGGCCACCAGACCTGCATCTCGTGTCGGGGGACGGGCGGCTGATCGGCGTAGCTGGCGACGTTGCGGGTCACCTTCGCCCTTTCGGACCGCGTCGTCGAGGGCCTTGTGGACGAGCGTGTGGACACGGCGGACGGTGTTCGGCGCGAGCGGCCCGCCATCCCTGCTGCCGTGGTCGAGGAGGCGGGTGTAGAGCCGGTCGAGGTGGCTTGGGGTCAGCTCCTGCAACGCCACGCTCCCGAGCGTCGGGATGACGTAGGACCTGGCGAAGTGCCCGTACATCGCGGCGGTCGTGGCCCGCTTCTGCCGCTTCACGGCGGGGAGCCAGTCGTCCTCGAGCCACTCCCGGAGCGTCTTCTTCCCCGGCGTCACGTACGTGCCCTGGTCGAGCTGGTGCAGCGCCTTGCGGAGCGCCGCGTCGGCGTCTTCCGGGTGGGGAAGCCGCCGTTCCACCGCTGCCGCCGTTTCCTGGTGACCGGGTCGGTGCCCTCGTCGTACACGATCGACCAGGTCTTGCCGCGTTTCACCACTGTGCCGCGCATCGTTCCTCCTTGCAGTGTTCGTATCACATCGCCCACACAACGGCCCGGGTGCCTCGCACGCACCCAGGCCTTCGGTCAGCGGAGGGACTTGGCCCACCGGTCGAGTTCCCCGGTGAGCTGGATGACGATCCCGGGCACCTTGATGTCCAGGATCAGCGCGTCGGCGGTCAGCATCGCCAGCAGCTCCCCGACCCGCTCCACGTCGGCCACGAACGCGTCCCGGGTGACCTCCTTGGGGTCGGTCATGGCTCACCGTCCGCCGGGTCGACCTCGTCCCAGCCCGGGGGCTGCCGGTCCACGAGGACCCGCCAGTCGACGTAGTCCGAGCCGGTGGCGCTCTTGCGCTTGCCCAACTTGTGGACACCGACCATCTCGCCGGGTTTCGGTTGCAGGCGCTTCAGGCCGTTCAACAGGGCCTGGTGGAGGAGCCAGAGGGAGTGCAGCTCTCCGTCTTCGCCGCGGAGGACCATGACCCAGGTCTGCCCGCGGTGCTCCGCGAAGCCGCGTTCCAGCCGCTCGTAGGTCCCCACGAAGCTCTGCCCCTGCTCGAGGATGACGGGTGGTGGGAAGTCGGCTCCCAGCCGCTCCCGGAGGTCGCTCACCGGTCCACCCCCCGCGGCTGGATGTCGTCCTCCCCGACGTCGAACGCCCGCTCCTCGAGCATCCGTTCGGTTTCGAGGTCTTCCCACCGGTCATCGGGAGATGGCAGACCCGCGTCCTGAGACCGGGCGTGACCGGAACGTGCTGCACGTGACGCCGTTTCGAGCCGGGCCAGTTCCTCCGCGGTGGGGATGTGGTCCATGGTCGTCGTCCGGACCCATTGGCCATCGGTGAGGTTCACGGTCCGGACCGGGCCCAGCTGCACGCCAGCCTGGATCAGGGTCTCGCGCTCGGCCACGCCGAGGCCGTTGACGGACAGCACGCGCACGTGCTGAGACTTCTCCTGCATCGAAGCTCACTCCTTCGGTGCCGGGCCGGGGGCGATGTCAGTCGCGCCCCGGCCGCTGCGTGTACTACAGGTGCCCCCTCCCCACGGGCGGGAGCCGTATACACATTCGCGTTATTTCGCCTCCTCGACCGCCGCCCCCTTCTCCCGGAGCCACCTGGCCAGGATGGAGCGGTGGCACGCGGCCGGGTCCGCCTCGAAGCAGCAGAGGGCCAGCGGCCAGCCGTCGTAGCGGTCCAGCAGCTGGGCCAGCTCGGCCAGGATCCGGGGTGTCTGCCGATGGAGCCGATGGCGGTATCTGCGTCGGAACAACTGTTCCTCGGACACGTCCAGCAGGCCCCAGGGGTACACGCTGGGCCACTCCTCGAGGGCGTAGCCGGCGAACCTCGGCACCCCGACGCTGGTCCGGACGGGCACCACCCTGGCCGGGTCAACGGCGCTGTAGGACGACGTGAACAAAGCGGCCCGGGCCGGCATGCCGCACTGCCGACCCGGGCCGCGTCATGGGAACCGTCAGGCGCCCGCCGTCTCCTTCCGCCGGCCACCCCGAGGGCGCTTCGGCTCCGCCCCCTTCGGCTCCTCGACCACCGGAGCTACGGAATCGGTCGCCGCGGGCTGCTCCGCCTTCTGGGCCTGCTCGGAGAGGTGATGGCCTCGATGACCTCGACCTCCCCCACGGGCCGGGTGTGCAGCTTCGGGCTCACCACGCGCTCGCCCTTGTTCATCCACGTACCTGATCACCTACACCGACGACCGCACCGAGACCATCGAGGCGGACCAGCTCGTTGATGAGCCGCCCTTCGACGCACCCGCTCTCGACCGAAGTCCTGACCGGTAGCCACCTCGCGGAGTGACCGGTTTCTGGTCAGCGTCACCACTCGCGCGGCGGCCGTTGCGCGTTGCCCCTTCGTCAGGTGCCGCCGCGCTAGGTTCCTCGCGAGGACGAACCCCACCGGGTCGTCGCCCTCGGGCGTAGGCTGGGGGTTCGACGCCTCGGACGATCGGCCGAAAATCTGAACCAGAAGCGGCGTCATCGCCCAGGCCCGCCAGGCTACCCGCTCTGGCGGGCCGCGGTGCGTTGGAGGCAGGCCGAGTTCGGCGCGTGGCGGGCCCGGCCTCCCGCGTGGTGCCATGGTGCCCTGGGCATCAGGGCCGCGAAACCTGGCTGCGGGCCGTCCCTCCCTCCGAGTAGCATCGTCGCCTCCCGGGAGGTGCGAGATGGCGGAGGAGACCGCGCGTCCGGTCTGGTGCAGCCAGTGCGAGATGCCGAGGAACGAAACGGATCCGGCCTGCCGATCATTTGGCTCGACGAAGCGGACCGTCGGGATCCAGCCGGAAGGCAGTATGCAGCCTCGGGGATGCTTCGTGGGAAAGCCCGCGTGCAGGGGAAGGGCCGGCCGTTCCTCGAGTTCGTCACCGGGTCCGACCTCTACCGAGTGCTACGGGAATGGCGGCAGCTCGTCCGCGTGGTCGACCATCGCAGGAACCGCTACACCGAGCGGATCACGGACGCGACCGGCAAGGTCGTCCGGGACGTCAACGAGCCCCTGAGCGAGCACATCAACCGCGGCGCGGCGAAGCCCCAGCCACCGAAGCAGCCGGAGGCGTGACGATGACGATGGAGTCGACCTGGGAGACGCGGGAGCTGCCTGTCCTGGAAGCGGCCATTCGCTACTTCGACGACCATCCCATGCAGCCTGGACCGACCGTGGCGGACATCGCCCAGCGCACCAGGTTGGAGGAGTGGGACGTGTTTCGAGCCGTGCAGGCTCTCAGCCCCACGCATCTTGAGTTGAAGCTGTACGCCGCGGGCGGCAGGCCGGGGCCGCATCGGATTCTCCGCGTGACCGATCAGGCCCGGCGGGCCGTCGGGCAATGGCCTTCCGCTGACACGATCGTGGACCGGCTCGTGCAAGGGCTCATCGACGCGGCCGATCAGGAGCCCGACGAGCAGAAGAAGTCCCGGCTGCGGTCGGTCGCGGAGGGCCTCGGCGGGTTCGCCCGGGACGTTGCCGTCGGCGTCATCAGCAGCGTCGCCACGAAGCCGCTCGGGATGTAGGCCGCCCACAGCAGTCCAGAGAGAGGCTCGAAGCGTGCTTGCTGGCCGGTGAACGTCAACTGGGAGACGTGCGCCGAGATCGGCTGCGACGGGGTTCGATTGCCTGGCGGCAGATGCCTTGCGCATGTCTCGGAACAGGGGTTGCAAGCCCAGCTGGATCAGATCGCGTCGACAAGCGTCCTCGATGCGCGGGGTGTACGACTCGACGCCGGACTGCTAAGGCAAATCCTCGATAGGAGCGCTCGCAGTGACGGCCGGGCAGTCCTGCAAGAGGTGTTCTTCAACGAGGCGGTGTTCCCTCAAGGGGCCGACTTCCGCAACGTGCAATTCGTCCAAGGAGGCCAACTTCGACGGGGCGACGTTCCACCAAGGAGCTGAGTTCGTCGGAGCGAAATTCGGACCTGTGGCCACCTTCGTAAGAGCGGCGTTCGAGAGTGGGGCCAACTTCGACCGAGCCAGCTTCGCGGCCATCTCATTCAGCGAGGCGGTCTTCACCGATCTTCGGTTCTTCGAGGCATCATTCCGGGGCGACGCCAACTTCCGAGAGGCGACGTTCAAGGGCGAGAGCCTCTTCGCCCAGGCTATGTTCCACGCTGAGGTAAGCCTCATCAAGGCAACGTTTGAAGGTCCGGCAAACCTAACCGGGGTGACATTCAACCGTGGCGTGAATGCCAACGAAGTGACATTCCAAGACTGGGTTGGCTTCAACGCTTCGACGTTTAGGTGGTCTTCGAGCATTATTCAGAATGCTTTTGGGAGTGTTTCCCTGGTTTGAGTGCAACAGCCCCTGCCAGTAGACTCCGCCGGTCCATTACCAGTGCACCGTTGGCGTCTTGGAGGGGCTGTTGCACACCCAGTCTATTCTCGGCCTG
>DASYUT010000131.1 GCA_036000965.1 Actinomycetes bacterium | reverse complement strand
TCGGCGGCAAGCCCTAACGCCTGCCCATGCCTGTGAAGAAAGGCATGCCCATGAAACTCCGGCTCCGCCGCCCGCGACCGCCCCGCTTCGACGCCGACCCGCTGGCCCCCCGGTTGACCCCCGGGCAGCTGACCGCCCTAGTAGTGGGGCTGGTCGCGGCCCTGCTGTTGGCCCCGGTGGGCGCCCAGGCTGCGGCTAGCCTGGCCGACGTGGTCATCACCGATCCGGCCGACCCCGCCCGCCAGGCCCACGTGGATGCCAACGGCAACCTGCGGGTTGCCGGCAGCGTCAGGGTCGCCGACACTCCGTTGGCGGTGACCAGCGCCGATGACCCAGGCCGGCTGGCCTTCCTGAGGCAGGTGATCTTGTCCTTCCGCATCGACTCGACCAGCGCCACCAATTCCTTCCTCGTCCCTGCTGGGAAGCGCCTGGTGATCCGGTACGTGTCTGCTGACGCTGATCTGCCGACCGGACAGAGGCTCATCGTCCTGGGACTTCACACTCGCATCATCCTTGGTCAGCTCGTCCCGCACCACTTCGTGCCGGTCTTCACCGGGACCATCGGAACTCGTGGCCACTTTGCGGTCGCCCAGGACACGCAGCTCTATGCCGCACCCGAGACCAGTGTGTTCATCGCTGCCGCCCGCTCGGGTACCGGCGGCGAAGGAACCATCACCGTCAGCGTCTCCGGCTACCTCATCGACTGCGCGGTCGGCGCCTGCAGCTAGGGATCCTTGGTCGCTAGAGGTGGCGTCCAGGTAACAATGGAAGGTAGGACGGGCGATGCGCCAGGTGGCGAATCGGGCCCTCAGAATCCCACCAGGAGGGGAGATGCGACGAGCACTCATTCCAGCGGTCCTGCTCTTGCTGGCCAGCTTCGTGCTGGGCGCGACCGTGTTCCGTGAGCGGGTCGCGGCCGCAGCAGCAGCGGTCATGCCGGTGAGCATCGTGAGCCCCGTCGATGCGCAGGGGAACGTGAAAGTTCGTCAGCAGGGAGTGGTCAGGACCCAAGCAGCTCTACCCGCCCGCAGCTTCAGCGAGACCGGCCGCTTCTTCCGGCACGGCTGCGGCGATAACCTCCCGGCCGGGACCCGCTGGGTCATCAGCAGCTTCGCGGCCACCAACATCTCAGACGGCGCTTCCGGTGCAGAGCTGAGCCTGCTTGATCCGGGGCCAGGGGAGACGATGCTTGGCCTCCAGATCCGGGTGCCGGCACGTGAGACCGCTCAGCTGACGTTTCCCCAGCCGTACGTGTTCACCTCCCCTGAGGACGGTCTCTGCCTTCTCGCCCACGGACCCCCGGAGGTGCTGATGACGGTCGTGGGCTACCGGGAGTAGTGCCCATAACAGCGTGGCGGCGGGCGGGCTTCGGCTCGCCTGCTGCCGCTCGCTTCATCGAAACAGGAGCCCTGCGCTTGCAAGGCGCGGGGCTCTTGCTCCAGCCAGGAAAGGACCGAACGGGCGTCGTCCTTTCGTGGCTACTTGCCGCAGTCTCCGCCCGGCGGTGGCGGTGGCTGGTGGCCCGGGCACCCGGGGTTGCTGCCCGGCCCACCCCCGGCCATCAGCGAACGCCGGGGCGGCGACCAGGCTCAGCGCGACCGCGAGGAGTACCTGTCCGGGCAGGCGAGTCCCCGGGCGAGTGGCTGGGCGGCAGCGCCGCCGCGCTCGGCAAGGGTGGGGTGTGCTGGGCCGAGGAGTTCCAGCCGGCGTTCGCCTGGCGCTGTCCCAACACCGGCGAGCAGCTCGGCCGCGCGCCCCGCCGGTGAGAAGAAGGACCAACTGAGACTCAGCGTCTGCGTGGGCGACCGCCCGACCATAGCGGACGAGCAGGAGCGCCAACGAGCAGCGGTCCCGACCAGCCCATATCAGGCAGGAAGGCCGCCCCTCGGGTGAGGTGACGGCCTTCCTGCCTGGCCTCTCGGGAACCGGCTGGCTGATGCCCGTCCGCTTTGCCCGGCGGATGCCCCGGGGCGTCGTCGCTGCTGCCGTCACGCCAGCCGGCAAGGAGCGTTGTGGCCCAGATCCGTGGCTTGGCTCGTTGGGCGCTACCCGGATCGGGGGCGTCAAATTTAGCTTGGAATGACACCCCCTTTCACGCCATCCAGTCTACCGGGTGTCGTGGCCAGGTCGCGTGAAGGCAGGGAGATCAGCCGGTCGCCCACCATGCTAGAATCCCTCGATCCTGTCGTTCAGGCCGGGGGACACATGGCTGGCCGAGCGAAGGCCAGGTCGAGAGCATCACCAAAGCGGGAATGAGTCGGTTCACGTGGCCTGCTGTTTTAGTCGGAACCGTCACCGGGTGGTCCCTTCGCCGCACCAAGGACGGCGTGGAATTGTGGGACCAGGGCGGGCTTTGGGCGCGAGCGCACTTGGAGCTGGAACCGGAGTGGGTAAGCGCTGCAGTGAGCCTTGGCGGTGCGCTTGTGCTGTACTCGCCGTGGCTCGGTGTCCGCATCCCGCCTAATCATCGGGGCGAATACACCGTTGAACAGCGCCGTGAAGAACTCGTTGGAGCTCGCAAGCGCGGCCTGGTTGCCATCGCTTTCGTTGCAGCTAGCGTCCGACCAGGGAACCAGGGCTTGCGGGGCCGCGGGGCACGGGCACTCGCCCTGACCCCACGGCCCCTCCTCCCGCGGCCTGGTTACGACTCGGCTCCTGCCCGCAGGAGCCTGCTACAAATCGGCTGGCGTCGCAGGTGGACCGCCAGGCCGACTACCCCTTGGCCACGATCTTCCCGAGCAGCGCATGACCCCACTGTAGCCACGCCAGCCTTGCCGGCCATCGACGCGCCGATGCCGGTCGAACGCCCGGGGTCACCGCCATGGTCCCTGCTGCAAGCAGCACACCACCGGCACCGCCACCTGCCAGCTTCGCGGATCACGTGCCAGTGTGGCCGGCCTGCGTCTCGGGACCGTTCCGGACGACGGACCTGCTCAAGACACCAGCTTTGCGAGCAGGCTCGTTCGAGCCTCCCCACCACAGGTCGCCGGCCGAGAGCAGTGCTCCAACGCGCCATTGTGTTCCGGCCAGGCTGAGATCCGCGATAGTTCCAATCCCGGGGCACAGCCGGGGCACAGAGCATCGGGTCGAAGCGGTCTCCAACGGTCACGAGCGGAGCATCGAGCCGCAGGTCAACGGCCAGATGGCAGCCTCTGCGATGCTTGACGTGCAAGAGATCAGACCGCGTGCACGAGCCGAACTCTGCGCACCTTAAGGCGCACGCCCGCTTCGAGGAGTTGGATGAGCGGCGCGCGCTCGACTACCTCGGGCTCGCAAGCCTGCTCATGCGCCGACTCGACGACGCCAGCCTCAACGAGGCGGAGGCGCAGCCCGAACGCCTTCCCGAAGACTACCGTTAGTCGGGGTGTCGGTCGGGCTCGGCTTCGTCGCTGGGGACAGCCACGCCGGCCGCTCGCGGGTCAAACCCCGCGGCCATCCCGTCGCGCGGTTGGCTCGTGCGCCGTGGAGCTGCGCACCCTCGAGGTTCGCCCGTTGGAGCTGTGCGTTGGCGAGGTCCGCGCCTTGGAGCCGCGCGTCGGCGAGGGTCACCCCTTGGAGCCGGGCGTTGGCGAGGTCTGCTTGCGGAGATCGACCCGGCGCAGCTCGAGCCATGTGGACACGGCATCGGCGAAGCCGCCGCGGCCGAGCACGGTGACGGCCGCCTGCACGTCGGGGGCGTGCTCCTGCGGTGACATGCTGGCGGTCGAGCTCCCGGTCAGTCAGCGGCGGGTACAGCAGCTGCGGGGCGACCAGCACCACGGCAAGCAACACGGCCACGACACCGAACCCGGCGAGGAGCCAGCCCGGCGAGGGCCAGCGCCGGCGCCCGGGTGGACCGGCCGGCCTTGTGGGTGGTGTACCCGTCGTGATCGCCTCCCCTCTGATGGCACGTGGGGTGATTCTGGACGAATCGCGAGCCGACAACGCGCCCGAGGGTGGCTAGGATTACCCGGGTGGGGTCCCGTGGGGACCTGGAGAAGCTGCAATGGAACGGATCGAGTCGTCAGTCACCTCGGTGTCCTGGATCCCTCTGGATGCGATGGAAGGCATCCGGAAGCTCGCCGTCGACCTGGGACTGGCCCAGTGGGACCTGCCGCCACCCGACCGGCTCGACGACCTCGACGAGCTGCTCGCCGCCGACGCGGTCCGCTTCGCCAACGAGCTGCGCGCCTGGATCGAGGTGGATGGCGGGCGCATCGTCGGGTACGGCCAGCTCGGTGCGGGACGCACCGGCCAGACCATGCTCTGGGCTGGGCCACGGCAGGTCATGTTCCCGGCCGTCGCCCTGCCCGACCTGCGCCCGCGCCCGGACGCGGGTCCCACCTCGGTCCGGTTCGTGCAGACCACCGGGGGGCGGAGCGGGGTGCCACTGCCGCATCGCGTCCACCGGCGGCCGTTCGTGCAGCTCGTCGCGCCTACGGTGTGGACGACGCTGGCGCTGACCATCGGCGCCGACGGCTCATCGCAGCACGAGGTGGTGGGCGCAAGCCCGTTCCCCCGCCACTGGGTCTACGACCACACCGGCACGCTTGCCGCCAAGACCGGGCTGATCGACTTCACCGGTTGGCTGCGGGGCAGCTCGGGACGGCACACCCCGTGGGGTGAGGCCGAGGCGCCGACGCTGGTGACCGCAGTTGAGACCGTCCTGGAGCGACGGCTGTCCCGCCTGGTGGTCGAGGCGCGGCCGACGTTCCGCCGACTCAAACGCGGTGCCACCCTGGTGGAGCAGGGTGAGCCAGGCCGCGAGCTGTTCCTGCTGTTCGAGGGCGCGCTCGCGGTCGAGGTGGACGGCGAAGTCGTCAGCGAGGTCGGGCCGGGAGCGATCGTGGGCGAGATGGCCGTGCTCGAGCACGACCGCATGGTCGTCGGCGTGGTACCCGCGCGCGTGCGCGACCGGGCCAAGCTGCTCGCCACGCTGGCCGAGATGCTCGGCGCCAGCCCGGAGCGGCTGGCCGCCAGGCTGGACGAGCGCTTGGCCCCCTCGACCGCGGCGCGAACCGTGGCCGAGCTGCCCGTCGCGCGGTTCCGCCAGGTTGAGCCACGGCTGCGCGGGGTCGAGGGGATCATCGCCACCCGCCGCCAGGGCCGCCAGGCCCCCGCCGGGCGGCGCACCGCGACCCTGCGGGCGATGACCGCCTGCCGCGTCGCGGTGGTGCCCGAGGACCTGCTGGACCGGGATGCCCTGGCCGAGCTGGCCGAGGGCCGGCGACCCGAGGAGCGCCCGTAGGCGCGCCGCCGGCGACCATGTCGCCGCGGCTGCGCTACGCCGCGGCCGCCGTTAGCCTCGATTCCCGGTGCGGAAGTTGCGTTGAGATACCGGTCCGGGCGGGAGTCGATGAAGCCCCCCACCCGTCCCTGCCTGCGGTTTCGTCTGACGGCCTGCGAGCGTCTTCCGCTCCTGCATCCCCTGCTCGTTCCAGAGCCTCGTGATACCAGTAGTGCTGTTGGTCGTCCGGATCGACCCTGCGCTGTCGTACGCTCCAAGGGAAGGAGCGCCTCATATGCTGTGGGGCCGCGGACCGGCGGAACCTGGAGGACAGTGAAGGACAGTGAAGGACAGCAGGAGACAACAAACCTAGAGGTCAGCGGCCGTATCACAGCGATTCACCTGGGACGCGAAACCCCTGAGAGCGCGCTTTCACACAGCAGAGGTCACTGCCTGGTGAGACGTTGCTCTTTGTTCTTCAAGGTCACCCTCGGCCGGCACAGTGACGAGGCAGCCGGCCGGGTGTGGCTCCGTGCAGCGATAGCAGAGCCCACGCCTCGCAAGGCGCGGGCTCTTCGCTATGGCCAGAGCTAGGAAAGGACCGAACGGGCGTCGTCCTTTCGTCGCTACTTGCCGCAACCTCCGCCTGGCGGCGGTGGCGGCTGATGTCCCGGACACCCGTGGTTGCTGCCCGGACCACCCCCGGCATCAGCAAACGCCGGGGCGGCGACCAGGCTCAACGCGACCGCGAGCAGCAGCGCAGCGAGCTTGCGCTTCATGAAATCACCCCCCTTTCCCCACGGTGAAGCATGGACGCCATCCGACTGGTCTGTCCATCGCTGTTTTGGGGGATACTCGACGTGCTCCGTCGTCAGCTGGGTCCTCGCTCTCGGCAAGGGGGCTGTTGAAGCCTCGACGCTTCCAGACGCGACGTGCGCTTGCCAACGAGGGAAGTGGTCGCCCTGGATGAACCTCTACCAACCGTCGCGCAGGTCGGTCCGGTAGCATCCCGAGCATGGCAAGCACAGTCCTCGACTTCCTCAAACGTGTCACCAAGTGCAGGGTGAAGGTTGTCGCTTTCGCCTGACTGATCGGCAGGCATGCTGAGCAAGGCGACCGCTTGCTGTCTTGCAAGCTCTCGTTCCGGAACTGGGCGGAGGCGGGTGGGAGTAGTCGGCTGGGCAGCGTGCTGACGCGCGGTCCGGGCAATGAGGAGCAGCCAGTTGATGATCCGGGCCTGGTCGGGGCTGGTGAGCCAGAACAGGTGGGCGAGGCTGCGGAACATGCCGTGCTCAACAGCGTTGCCGGTCAGGTTGGCATAGAGCGTGCGGGCGGCGTAGTCGAGCAGGGCGCCCGGTAGTGGCGGTGGCGCGGATGCCTGTCGCGATGCGTCCGCCTGCTCGCCTTGGCCGGGAGCGCCCCACCGGCTCGAGTCGGAAGACGGGGTACTGGCGGGCCAGCCGGTCGACCTCGGCCGCTGTCAGGTTCGCGGTGTCGGCCTTGAGCCCGTAGCGGGCACGCAGCCGGTACACCGGGTGCTGGCAGTACCAGGTGAGGAAGGCCGCCTTCTCCTCGGCCCAGATCTCGCGGGCAAGGACTGGCTCGACCCTGGTGCCCACGAGCAGTTGCGCTGCGCCGGCCGCGCGCAGGTTGCGGGCCCACTCGGACTCGCCCAGCATCGACAGGCTGTAGCGCTGGCCATCCCAGGCCGCGATCCGCACGGGGACGTCGTAGGAGCGCCCGCTGCGACGGCCCCGCACGCGCAGGACGCGCATGACGTCCTGGCCGCCGCGGCCTCGGCGTCCGAGACCGGCGCGGAGCACCAGGACACGCAGCAGGGGGTTGACGAGCCTGACACGAACCCATGAGGGGCGCCGGTAGTGGCCATCGGTCTCGGTCACGGTGGCTTTCGCTGTAGGGGTTGTCGTCGGGGACGTGGGGGCGGGAGTGCGAATTGGTGACGCCCAGGTCGGCCAGCAACATGGCGACGGGCTTGGAGGTCATCGAGGTGCCCCGGTCGGCGTGGATGCTGAGCTGGTCGGGGGTGACGCCCTGGGCGGCGATGGCGTCGGCCAGGAGCCGCTCGGCCAGGGCGGCGGCCTCCCGGGCGCGACCATCCAGCCGACCACGTAGCGCGAGTAGATGTCCAGAAGCACGTAGAGGTAGTAGTAGGTCCATTTGGCCGGGCCGTGGAGTTTGGTGATGTCCCACGACCAGCACTGGTTGGGCGCGGTGGCCACCAGCTCCGGCTTGGCGCGGGCCGGGTGGGTGGCGTGGCGGCGCCGGTCGCCGGGATCAGCTCGCTTGTGTCTGGGGGGCTGGATCACCGACGGCGTGTGTCGGCGTCGCGTGCAGGGGTGCCCGACGGACTGCAGGTCGGGATGGTCGGGCGGACTTGGCGCCGGCTCAGGCGGCATGGCGGCCATCGTGGGGTCAGGACGGCCTGCGCTCGGGGTCGCTGTGGCAGCTGGTGAGCGTCCGGCGGGCGATCAGGGAGACGAGCAGGGCGGCGGTTGTGCAGACCCAGGCGCTGCGCAGCGTCCATGGCACACCGGCCTGGTCGACGAGGATGCCGGCCAGGGCGATCCCAGCCGCTGCAGTCACGTTCTGGGCCGTGGTGACCCAGGTGGCCGCCTCAGTCAGGGTGCCTGTGGGGGCCAGTTGGGTGGTGAGCACGTTGGCGCAGCAGGTCAGGGGGCCGAGCAGCAGACCTACCGCAGCAACGATGAGTCCGAGCCACAGGAGGGAGCGGGCGGCGGCCATCGGCAGGCACGCGAATGCGAGCAGGCCCAGCAGCCAGAGGAAGCGCCACTCGACCGGTTGCCGCCAGGTCCGGGCACCGTACCATAGTCCGCCCGCGGCGCTGCCCGCTGCCAGCACGGCGAGCAGCACGCCACCGGTCGCGGGGGAACCTGTCTGCCGGGCGGCGGCCACGAGGCCGATGTCGAAGATCCCAACGGCGGCGCCCACTCCGGCGAGGGAGACGACCAGGGTCCGCAGGCCCGCTGCGCGCAGGGCGCCGGCCCACCCGACCGGGGCGGTCGGGGTCGGTTGCCAGGTGCGGGAGACCGGTGAGGCGAGGAACGCGGCGGTGCCGGCCAGAGCGAGCCCGGCGGAGGCGGCCAGCGCCGCGGCGGGCGAGAGAAGGGCGGTCAGCGCGCCGGTCAGCAGCGGCCCAATCGTGAACAGTGCTTCCTCGAGGGCGGCGTCAAGGGCGTAGGCGGTCTGCAGTTGGGCTCCTCGGCCGACGAGCGACACCCACAGCACGCGCGTGGAGGCGGCCAGCGGCGGTGCGGCCGCGCCGGCCAGGCCCGCCATGACCACGCTTCCCGGGACGCCGATGGCGCTCAGCCGGGCTGCGCCGAGGACGCCGAGCAGCCCGGCGGCGTAGCCGATGGCCAACCACGGCAGGCAGCGTTGCTGCCCGTAGCGGTCAACGAGGCGGCCTCGTACTGGGGCGAGGAGCCCGCTGGTGAGCGCCGTTGTGGCCGCGACCAGCCCGGCCCGCGCGAACGAGCCGGTGGCGTGCTGGACGACCAGCACCAGGGCGAGCGGGCCCATGCCGAACGACAGGCGGCCGACGAGCGCGGCGAACACCAGCGGCCGCGCATGCGGCACCCGCAGGACCGCGCGGTAGGAAGAGCGCTCATCAGGCCGCGTCATCGAAGGGGCAACCGACCCCGAGCGGCGGGACGGCGCGCCGGCGCGCTCGTGGCGGTCAGGGACATCGGGCACGAGCTGCCGCACGGCGAGGCGACCCAAGCGCGTGCGGCAGCCCAGGGGTCACTAGCCCCATTTGGTCGACTTGCGGCAGGCCGACATCGAGATCCCTCCTTCGCGGCGGTGGCTGCCGCGAGCAGGAGGGGACCGGATCGACCCCGAGGGCGCGGCAGGTGCTGGATCCCAAGAAGCTGCAACTTGTCACGAATCCCACGAACCTGTCAAGAGGCTTAACTATGACTAGACGGTGCTGCGCGTGCCCGGTGGATGAGAACCGGCCACCACCAGGCTCGGCACGAAGCAGGGTCCGCATGCGGAAACCCTCATGGGGCAGGCGCCGTGACCGATACAGGGTGTGTCCTGCCAGCACCAGTGGCTGGCTCGCCGTGCCGAGGAAGGTGGCATGCCAAGCATTCCCGCGCGGGCCCTCGTCCCGGGCCCACGGTGCGCCTTGTGCGGACACGATGCCACCAGCCGGCGCCGCTCGAGCGTCGACCAGCACCGCCGTTGCCGTCCGCCGGTTCGTCGCCACCCCCGATGAGCCGGGCCCGGACCGTCGAGCGGGCCGGCACGCTCCCTGGAGCGCTGATCCCACCACCGGCCACCCCAAGGCCGCGTCGGGCGGGGTCGCCGGCTGGGCGCGCGCCGCGAGCCGCAGCAGCGTCCAGGCCGCTTGCGGGGTACATCGCCAGCGTGGTGACGGCGGGCGCCGTCGTGCTCGTGGGTGCCGCGACGCGGATCGAGGGGGCCCGCGGCTGGCGCGTCCCGCTCCCGGTCGCGGTCTTCTTGGCCTGCGTGGTCGCTGGTGAGCTGCTGCCCATCTCGATCCAGCGCCGTGGCGCCGTCAAGGAGCTGCTGGTGACCAGCGCCTTCGCCTACGCGCTGGTGCCCGTGGGCGGGACCAGCGTGGCGGTGCTGGCCACCGCCGCCGGCTGCGTCCTGGCCGACCTGGTCCGCCGCAAGGCCATCGTCAAGGTCGCCTTCAACGCCGCCCAGTACGTCCTTGCCCTCACCGCCGCTGGCAGTGTGCATGCCGCCCTGGGCGGCGGCGTGGCCGTCAACGTGCGGACGCTGCCGGCGATGATCGGCGGGGCATTGGCCTTCCTGGTCGTCAACCACGCGCTGGTCAGCGTCGTCGTCACACTTGCCGACGGCGGCCGGCTGCCCGCCGGGCTGCTGCGCGACCTTCCGGTCGAGCTGTCCAGTTCGCTGATGCTGCTGGCCCTCACGCCCGTGGCGGTGCTCATCGCCGAGCGTACCCTGCTGCTCCTGCCCGGCCTGCTGCTGCCCATCGCCGCGGCCTACCGCGCCTCCAAGGGGGAAGTCCTGGCCAATCAGCGCCGGGTCCAGGCGGAACAGGCTGTCGAGCACCAGCGCCGGCTGACCGCCAAGGAGCAGCAGCTGGTCCGCGAGCTCCAGCAGGCCGACCGCCTGAAGGCGGACCTGCTCGCCGTCGTCTCCCACGAGCTGCGCAGCCCGCTCACCACGATCCTCGGTGCGCTTCGCACCGTGCATGCCCGCGGCGAGCACCTCGCCCCCACCGACCGGCAAGAGCTACTCACGATGAGCCTCCGTCAAGGCGACCGGCTGCAACAGCTGATCGAGCAGCTGCTGCTCGCGGCCAAGTTCGAAGAGGATGACCACCGCCCAGCAACCAGCACCAGCACCAGCACCAGCACTACCAGCCACGCCGACCTCAGCGGCGACCTGCTCGTCCGCCAGGTGGCCGCCGAGGCCCAAGCCCGCCACCACGACCGCCCGATCATCCTCGTCGACACCGACACGCCGGTACCCGTCCGCGCCGCCCACGACGCCGTCGTGCAGATCCTGGCCAATCTCGTCGACAACGCCTGCAAGTACTCCCCGAGCGGGTACCCGGTCCACCTGTCGGCCCTCCGGGACGGCGCCCAGGCTGTGCTCGCGGTCGAAGACCGCGGACCGGGCATCCCCGTCGCCGACCGCCAGCGCATCTTCGAGCGCTTCACTCAGCTCGAAAGCCACCTGCACCGGCAGACCGGCGGGGTTGGCCTCGGGCTCTACATCGCCCGTCAGCTCGCCCGCGGCCAGGGCGGCGACCTGCTCGTTACCGACGCCACCCACGGCCACGGGGCCCGCTTCGAACTGCGCCTCCCACTCCAACCAGCACCCGCCACCGCCCCACCGCTCTCCTGACGTCGGCGAAAGGCGGCACACTACCCAATCGAACCGCGGCCGTGGGGTTAGGCCAGCGGCAGGTGTCGGCCGCTGACCTGGCCAGGTGTGCTCGGACGGAGGCTTGACCGCTTGATCGGGGCGGCCAGACTCGACCGCGGCGCCCAGAAAGAGGCAGACCGGCGCGGGTCGCCCGTCCGCTGGCGCCCGAGCTACGCAGGGGAGCGGGTGAAGCGCGATGCTCCCGCATGTGTCGCGTGGCTGGCGCGCAGCCGGTCAGGAGCAGGGCTGAGAGCGTGAGGCCCGGACGGGATGCAGCGACTACCCTCCGTGGCCATTTGTGATGGCCTGGACCCCGGTCGCCCGGCCCTCGGAGAGTTCTCGGGTTCGACGCGAGGAGGGTGCGCGGCCCAGACATGCAGCGAGCGCTGCCAGCGCCGAGCCGGCAGCGCTGTGACCTGCGGGAATGGTGGTGGGCGCGACAGAGTTTGAACCTGTGACCTCTTCCGTGTCAGCAATATGCAGGGACCGCTGTGCGGATAGTCGTTCTCGCAGGTCGCGCTCGACCGTAGGGGCCGAAGTTATCGTAAGAGCAGGGCCGGGCGGGCTCTTGCCCGGCCCTTGCGCTCCCTCAGTAGCCGGCGCCGAAGCCGGCGCGCGGCACCGTCGCCAGCACCTGCTGCTGGTAGTAGACCGGGCCGCCCTCGTCGGCCGTCACGCTCGAGGGGTAGTGGGTGGAGACCATGAGCGCGTAGACGTTCGCGTTCGAGATCGCGAGCGCGAAGTAGTCGCCGATGAACCCGCGGCCCGTCGGGCAGGGGTCCCTGGCTCCGGCGCAGGGGTATTGCGAGAGCCCGCCGAGATGCTGTCCCGGCTGCTCCGGATCCCACGTGTAGTTCGAGATCCGCACGTTCGCGCCGACCGGCACGGCCCCGCTGCCGTTGTCCTTGTAGGCCTGCAACGAGGTATCGATGCAGAAGTTCGTCCGCCCGACGTCGGCAGGCAAGACGCTCGCGTCGTTCGGGCACGCCACGCGACGGTCGTAGAACGCCACCGCCACCGCGCCGCCGGGGCCGGCGGCGACCGACGGCTGGAACTGGTCAGTGGGCACGCCGACCGCGTCGGCGTTGTCGTTCACCACGACCGGCGTCGTCCAGGTGAAGCCGCCATCGGTCGATTGCCTGAACTTCACGTCCATCTGGCCGGAGGCCGCGTCCCAATCCTCGTAGGTGAGGTAGAGGTGGTTGGGATAGGTCGGGCTCGCGGCGAGGTTCTCGGTGATGCCGTCGCGGAAGCGGGTGTTCGGCAAGACCCCGCCCGGGACGCCATTCACCGTCGTGATCGGCACGAACGGCGTGAACGTTTGGGCGTCGTCGCTGGAGCGGGCGACGTAGATCGTCGAGGAGGTCCCGTTGGGCGGGAACGAGACCACCGCGACGTAGACATTGCCGGCGGCGTCGATCTCCGGGTACACGTAGGTGACCGCCGCGCCGACCTGGGAGGGCGGGCTGATCGTGACCGCCTTGGCGAAGGTTTGGCCGCGGTCGCGGGAGACGGCCATGCGCACCTTGATTCCCTGGCCCGCCGAGGCGCCGTTGAAGACGGCCCAGGCGGCGTACACGTGGTCCTGGAACTTGTTGCCGGGGATGTGGTTGACGGCAACCCACTGCTTGTCCTCGACGTGCCCGGCCTGCTTGGCGGAGGCGTTGTTGGGCGGCTCGAGCGCCACGCCGCCGTTGCCCTTCACCCAGTGGCGTCCCATGTCGTCGCTGTAGGAGATGTCGATCTCGCCGTCCGGATGGAGCTTTGTTGCGTCGAAGAACGAGTTGAACGGCAGCATCGTCTGGTAGACGCGGCCGGTGGTGTCGAAGTCGACGTTGGGGTCGGTCGTGTCGGTCCAGCTCGGCGGCATGGCCTGGGTGCCGGTCGAGACGCAGTCGTAGCCCTGC
>DASYUT010000130.1 GCA_036000965.1 Actinomycetes bacterium | reverse complement strand
ACCGCCTGCTGCTGGTGGGGATCGTCGCTGCCGCGGCGGTGTTGTCGCTGACGCAGGCGGCCCAGGCCGGACCGCCGCCGCCGGTGGTTCCGAGCAAGATCCAGGTTGGTGCCGGCAACAAGGTCTTCCTGGTCGGTCACGCGGTCGGCGTCCAGATCTACTCGTGCAACGGTGTTGCCTGGGGGTTCGTCGCGCCCCGGGCGAACCTGTACGACGACCACGGCAAGCTCATCATCACCCACTTCGGCGGGCCAACGTGGCAGGCCACCGACGGCAGCAAGGTCGTGGGCCAGCTCGTGGACTCCGTCACCGTCGATGCCACCGCCATTCCATGGCTGCTGCTGTCCGCTGCTTCGACGGCCGCTGGCCCTGACGGCGACCGGCTGGAGGCCACGACCTACGTCCAGCGGATCGCAACCACCGGCGGCCTGGCTCCCCCCGCCGCGGAATGCAACGCGACCACGGCAGGGACCGTGGCCGAGGTCCCATACACCGCCGACTACTACTTCTGGAAGCACACCGGGAGCTGACGCAACGCCGGTGCCCCCGGGTCGGCCGTGCGCCGGCCCGGTGGCTCCGGGGTGGCCGTGACCGTCAACGAGAGGGCTTGATGGGATGACGCCGGCCCGCGCCGTACCGCAGCCCGCCGGCCGCCTGGCGGTGGCCGGCGCGCTGGCGTTGGTCGTGGCGGTGGCGCTGTACGCCTTCGGCCGGACGCACACCCCAAGCTACACGATGGGCCTGTTCGGCCAGCACGGCGTCGCGGTCAACCGCCTCAAGGCGGAGCTTGCGACGGGGATGCTGGGGCTGGCCCTGGCCCAGCTCACGCTGGCGCTGTGGATGTACCGGCGGCTCCCCGGGGCCGGCGCGGCGCCGCCGACGGTGCCGGTGCTGCATCGCGTCGGCGGCGCGAGCTTGTTCCTGCTCTCGTTGCCCGTCGCCGTGCACTGCATGTTCGCCTACGGCGTGCAGTTGGGCGACCTACGGGTGGCGGTGCACTCGGTGGCCGGTTGCTTCTTCTACGGCGCGTTCGCGGCGAAGGTGCTGATCGTGCGGAGCCGTCGGCTGCCGGGCTGGGCGCTGCCGGTCGCAGGCGGCCTGCTCGTCACCCTGATCGTGTTCATGTGGTACTCGAGCGCGCTGTGGTACTTCGACGGCTCCCGCCTGCCCCTGCCGTGACCTGGCCGCAGGCCCACTCCCCGGGGTGCCGCTGGCGTTGACGCCAGCGGTCAGGATCCCGGCTTCACGATCCCGAGCCGGTGGGCGATGGTGGCCGCCTCGACCCGGCTGCGGACGCCGAGTTTGCCGAGGATGTTGGAGACGTGCACCGTGGCCGTCTTGGGGCTGATGAACAGCGTCTCGGCGATCTGGCGGTTGGTCCGCCCGATCGCGACCAGAGCGAGCACCTCCTGCTCGCGGGCCGTGAGACCGAGCCGGTCGAGCGGCGATGGCGGCTCGGGTGCGGGCGGAGGGGTGGTCGCGGCACCGGTTCCGAGGTTGAGGCGGCCGCGGCGGGCCAGGGCCTCGATCTCGGCGCGCAGCGGGGCCGCGCCAAGCTCGCTCGCCGTCGCGTGCGCGGCGCGCAGCGACGGCTCGACCTGCTCGCGGACGACGCCGCCGAGCAGCAGCGCCTCGGCCTCGCGCCAGCGGGCGTAGGCGGTCGGGTAGGGCTCGGCGAGCCGCTCCCAGGCCTTGGCGGCCGCCGCCCACAGGTCGGGGTCGCTGTGCCCGCCGAGCCGGGCGAGCTCGGCCTCGCAGAGCACCGCCTGGGCCTCGGTGCGGGGCGTGGGCACCGTGCCGTCGGCTGCCTCGGGCGACATCTGAGCGCGTAGCTCGCCGGCCAGCGCGCTCCCGACCCGGCGGGCCTCGAGGACCTCGTCGCCAGTGCGGCGCGCGCGTGCCAGCTCGGCGCGATCCGCGGCCGCGCGCAACCCCAGGGCGTACAGCGAAGCGCCGAAGATGAGGTCCGCGCCGGCGACCCGCAGCCCCTCGGCCACGGCGGCGTCGGCGTCGCCCAGGCGGCCCTCCAGGATGGCCAGCTCCGCCGTTGCGGTGAACAGCGGCGTGGCGAACCAGGGCTGCGTGACGGTCTGTGCGTAGGCCTCGCGGGCCACCGCCAGGTGCTCGGCGGCCGGGGCGGCAAGACCTCGGGCGAGGTCGAGCTGGCTGCGGGCCGTGTGGATGTAGACCCGCGCGGCGGCGAGCTCGGGGGCCACGCGATCGGCCGCGCGGTGCAGCAGCACCTCGGCGTCGTCCCAGCGACCGAGCGCGAACAGCGCACGCGCGGCGGTCGCGGTCAGGAATGGGCTGTGCCACCGCCCGAGCCCCTGGCTGGCCGCCAGCTCGGCGCCCTCCAAGGCGAGCGCGGTTGCCGCCTCTAGCTCGCCGAACGCTTCCAGCAGGCCCGACAGGGTGGCGAAGGCGCGCGCGACCTCGTCGACCTTGCCGACCGCCTGGGCGATCCGGCGGGCCTCGCTGAGCTGCCCGACGCCCGCCTGGAGGTCGCCGAGGAGGGCGAGGTCCACCCCCAGGGCCCTGCGGGCATCCCCCTCCTCGGCGAGGGCGCCGATCTGGCCGGCGATCGCGATCGCCTCCTCGCACAGGTCGCGCGACTCGCGGTAGTGGCCCTGCCCGATCAGTGCCTCGCCGAAGGCGGCCAGGACCTGCGCACGCTCGGCCAGCGGCGGGCTCGTGGGCACCAGGCGCACGGCCGCCTCGTACTCGGCGAACGCGCCCTCGCCGCCCGTCGCCCGCAGGTAGCCGCCGAGCCGCCCGTGCAGCAGCCCGGCCCGCACCGGATCCTTGGCCGCGTCCACGTCGACGAGCGCCGCCTGAGTCAGCGTGATGGCTCGGTTCGGGTCACCGGCCAGGTAGGCCGACTCGGCCGCGTGCTGCAGCACCGCGGCACGATCGAGGCCGAGCCGCTCTTCGGCGTCAGCCACCTGATCCCACAGCTCGAGCGCCGTCTCGAAGTGACGCTGGGCGTCAGCGAACCCGTAGGCCGCCTCGGACTGCAACCCCGCCTCCACAGCGGCGGGCAGCGCACGAGCCGGGTCGTGGGCCCTGACCCAGTGGTAGGCGAGCCGAGCCGGCACGGCGAGCCGGCTGGGCTCGGCGAGGTCGGGGCGCTCGGTGAGCACACGGGCGAAGGCGGCGTGCAGCTGAGCGCGCTCGCCGGGCAGCAGCTCGGCGTACAGCGCCTCCTGGGTCAGCGCGTGTCGGAAGGCGTAGGTCTCGGTGGCGGGGTCGGGGACGAGCACCTGGTGGGCGACTGCGGCGCGCAACGCGGCGAGCAGGTCCGCCTCGGGCAGCTCACTGACCGCGGCGAGCAGCTCGTGCTCGACCCGACCGCTGGCCGCGGCCACGATCCGGAGTGTCGCCTGCGCGTCCTCGGGAAGGACCTGGACGCGGCTCAGAAGGACGTTCTCGAGGCTCGGGGGCAGGCTGCGCCCGGTGCCCTCGTGGGTGGTGGCGAGCAGCTCCTCCGCGAAGAACGCGTTGCCCTCCGAGCGGCGGTAGATCCGCTCGACGAGCTCGTCGTCTGGCCTCGTCCCGAGGATGCCGGCCAGCAGGTCGGCGACGTCGACACGGTCGAAGCGGCCCACCTCGAGTCGCTCGGCCCGTCCGCTGCGGTCCAGTCCGGCCAGGAACGGCCGCAGGGGATGCCGCCGGTGCAGCTCGTCGGTGCGGTAGGTCAGCACGAGGAGCAGCGCTGCCCGCAGGTTGCGGACGAGGAAGGTGAGCAGGTCCAGGGTCGAGCGATCGGCCCAGTGCAGGTCCTCCACCACCAGCACGGTCGGGGACCGGCCGGCGAGGCGCTCCAGCAGGGCGAGGAACGCCTCGAACAGCCGGGCCTGTGCCGACGAGCCGACGGCGAGCCCGGCCGACGTCGACTCCTCGCCCTGCCCGAGCTCGGGCAGCAGGCGAGCCAGCAGCGGCCGTCCGGGTCCGACCAGCTCGTCGAGCGCCGCCGGCTCCAGCCCCCGACCCAGACCGCGGAGCGCCTCGACTGCGGGTGCGTAGGGCAGCGACCCCTCGCCGAGCTCGATGCAGCCGCCGAGCAGCACCTGCCCGCCGCTCCCGCGGACCTGACCGGCGAAGCGGGTGACCAGGCGGGTCTTCCCGACGCCGGCCTCACCGCCGACGCACAGCGTCACCGGGTCGCCGCCGCTGGCGTACGCGTACGCCGCCTCGAGACGGCCCAGCTCCGCTGTGCGACCGACGAAGCGCGAGGTCGCGACGGTCCCGGCCATGGCGAAAAGTATGCGCTTCGCCTCGTCGGACTGGAACAGACCGGCGGCCGTCCGGCCGTCCTCGTCCAAGCCGGTCGGCGGGCGGGGAGCAGGCTCACCCCGCAACCGACGCACCCCCGACCCCGGACACGCTGGTCGTGTCCCAGGCGGCGAGCGCACGCCGGTACCGCCACCCCAGGTCGGCCTGGTCCGCGCGCTGCCAGATCCTCCGCCGGTCTGCCTCGGACAGGCCGCCCCAGACGCCGTACCGCTCCCGTGCCGCCACCGCGTACGCCCCGCAGACATCGACGACGAGGCATCGGGCGCAGACCGCCTTGGCCGCGTGCTCGCGCGCCTGTCTGGCCGGCCCTCGCTCACCGTCGGGCGAGAAGAACAACCGGGCCCCCGTGGCCTGGCAGGCGCCACGCGCCTGCCAGGACCAGAACCCATCCAGGCTGGCCGGCCAGCCCGGCGCCCGCGATTCGCTCATCGAGCCTCCCGCCTCTCAGCCTGCACATGCGGGGTCAGGCGACCCACCGCAGCTCTCCACCGGCGCACCGGACCGCGCGGAGTCTCAGCTCGCCCTCCCGTCGCGCAGCGCCGGTCGCTCTCGTGCCACACCGACAGCGATGCGGAACGTGAGGAAAGGGAACCGGTCGGCGTCGAGGGAGTCGGTGGCCGCGACGCGGGAGTCCCCGGGCGTGGCGGCGATGTGGACGACGCCCCAGAAGGCGCGGAAGCGCCCGCGCAGCCGGGCGACGCCGCGCCGCGCGACGAACTGGAGGTGGGAGTGGGTGGGGTCGATGTCCCAGCCGTCAGGCTCGGGCATCGGCTGACGGCCCGGAACGGTGCCGTCGTCGGCCATCCGCTCGGCCTCGGGCGGCGTCCCATGGGGCATGTCGGTGGTGCTCATGATCTGGCTGCCTTTCGATCTGTACTCACGGCAACGGGGAGACGTCCGCTCTGGGACCCACGCTCGGCGGGTGTCCGAACACCGCCTCAGCGAACTCCTTGCCGCCGTTGACGGCGGCCGGTTGCCTGCGGATGGGGCGCGCGTCCGCGCGCCGGCGGCCGGTCGACTACGATCCGCCGCCTGCTGGTGGTCATGTTGGCTCCTCTCATGCCGTCGCACCGCGGGCGTCGCGCGGCACTGATCGTGTGCTCAGCGAGCCTGTAGGTCGTTGCTGAGCACGTGGCGGGCCACGTCGCGGCCCAGCTCGACGCCTGAGGTGTGATCAAGGCGGGTGTGGAGCCCCGCGTAGATGCGGCTCAGTCCGGCCTCCGTCGCCGCGGCGGAGAAGCTCGGGAACGAGCGCTCCACCCCGGGCAGGACCTCGGAGCGGACCGAGTAGCTGAAGCGGTCGGTGTCGAAGAAGGACTGCAGGATGACGGCGGCTGCGGCGCTGATGGTGCTGTGCGCGCCGGGGTAGGAGGGGTCAGGCGCGGTGGTGCCTGCCAGCGGCGTCCAGTTGGGATCGGCCCTCGTCGCCGGGTTGCCGTCGCTGTCGGCGAGCCGGATCGCGGTGACCGGCCGCCAGACGTAGGAGGCGTACTTGGCGTCGTAGAAGGCGATCGTCCCGTCGGCGAAGGCGAGGTTGAGCAGGGCGAACAAGCGGGCGTTCTGGGTGAGCGTCGTGCCGTGCGCCAGCGCTGCCGTCTGCGTGATCTCATTCCAGTAGTTCTGGATCGGAGCGGCCCAGAACCTGGCCACCTGGGTCTGGTCGGCCGTGCGGGCCTTGCTGTCGGCCTTGCCGAGCCTCTGCACCTCGCGCAAAGCGACCGCGTACCTTGCGGAGGTGAGGGCTGGTGGAGGGCCGGGACGAAACTGGTCGGCCCGGGTCAGCGTGAACGGCTTGACGTGGGACCAGTGGGTGAAGACCGGTTGGGCGAAGTTGGGCGGTGTTGGCCGGTAGCTTCCCGGCGTCGTCCCCGGCACCGGCTCAAGCGGCGTGGCGTTGGAGCCGTCGTCGGTCCGCAGCGCCAGGATCCGCCGCGCGACCGCCTCCCCGACCGCGACGCCCTGGCGTTTGGCACGGCCGTTCGGGACCTGCGCCAGCGACTCTTGCAGGCGGGCGTCGAGCATCCCCTTGAGCGCCGGGTACAGCCCGACCAGGGTGTCGTGCGCCGCCGCGTCGGCCGCCGCCGGGACCGAGGCATGCCGTGGCGCCACGGTCCCGCCCAGGTACGGGGCATGGGTATGGTCGATGGCGTCGACCGCGTCGTAGATCGCGACGTGCATAATCGCCAGGCTCCGGGTCGGGTGCACGGTCTTCGGCTGGGCGCCAGGGGTACGGAGGATCTGCAGCAGTGTCCGGTTCCACTGGATGACCGGGTCCACCGGCCGAGCCGCGGACCGGGCATGAAGCGCCGTCGCGGATCCAAGGCTGGCGGCCACGATCGCGAGGATCGCGACGACCAGCAACATTGGTCTCATGCGTCTCATGGGGCATCTCCGATCGGGTATGGGAGGCCGGCGCTCACCCTCGGCGCCGCACCGCCTGGACCTCCAGCTCGACGTGCACGGTCTTGCCGACCAGAAGGCTGCCGCCTTCCTGGAGCATCACGTTCCAGCTCGGGCCGTAGTCCTCGCGGTCGATCTCCGCCCGGACGCGGAGGCTTGCCCGCGACAAGCCGGCCGGATCCCTCGTCCGGCCCAGGTAGCGAACCTCGAGGGTCACCGGGCGGGTGATGTCGCGGATGGTCAGGTCGCCGTCCACCGTGTACCGCTCGTCGTCGATCTGCCGGACCGCGGCGCTGTGGAACACGAGGGACGGGAAGCGTTCGGCCTGCAGGAACTCCTCGCCGCGGAGGCGTGCGTCGCGCCCCTCCTGGCCCGTGTCGATGCTGACGGCCGCGATCTCGACGTGGCCGGTCGAGCGCTCGGGCGGGCCGGTGATCGAAAGGACGCCCCAGACGTCGCCGAACCGTCCGCGCACCCTGGTGAACGCGTGCCGGACGACGAACTGTACGGTGGAATGGACCGGGTCGATGTCCCAGATGTCGACCCCGGATGCCGGGGCGGGCGGCGGGGCCTGGGGCACGGTCGTCGTCTCCTCGGATATGGACATGAGCTAGCCTTTCTCGGCGTGCGCGTGGGACGTGGGCTGGCCGGCACGCTACGGTCCCGCGGCGGCCCGGACATCGGACGATGCGCCTAGATCCGTGGGTGGCAGCGTCCGACGTTTCCGCTCGGGGACCCTAGACGGCGGGCCGCCGCTGCCTCACCAGCCGCGGCGCGGCCGCCCGGTGAGCTGCCCGGTCCGCTCCATCAGGGACCGCCCGAGCTGTTCGCGGTCGGAGGGGCTGAGGCGGCGTCGGACCTCCGGCAGGATAAGCGCCTCCTCGTCCCGCACGTGGAGGCGGAAGACCTGCAGGAGGACCTGCACCTTCGCGTCGTAGCGCGGGTCGGTCGGGACCATCGCGGCGAGCTCCACCGCCAACAGGTCAAGGAGATGGGCCTGCTCGAGCTGCCGCTCGATGTCGCCGTCGTACCGGCTCGTCTGCGCCTGCAGCGCCGGGTAGAGCAGTTCGCCCTCGATGGTCTCAAGCACCCCCAGGGCGCCCGCGATGGCGCCGAAGGTGCTGAAACGCGCGGCCCTGCCGCCATCGGCGCCGTCGTAGGCGGCGAAGAGCCGCTCGAGGTCGGCGTGAGCCTCGACGATCACTGTGCCTGCATCCATCGATGGTTCGCTCCTTTCGGGGGCGTGCGACCGTGCCGGGTCGCGTGGGGGCCACCGTAGGTCACGGGTCTCGCCGAGGGATCGGACGATCCTTCTAGATCCGCGGGTCGTCGCACCCCCAACTTCTCGCGCCCGGCGTCGTAGCCAGGAGCCACCCGGCGACCGGCTCGGGTGGTCTCAGAGGCCATGTTCGCCCGATCGGGCTGCTTCACGACCGATGCAGCAGAGCCTGAGGAGGAGGTTCGTAAGCTGGTCGGAGTGGGCCCATCGTGCAGGTCACCTTCCGCACCTCAGACTGCACCCCCTGCCCCGACCGAGCCCGCTCCCACCCGCTCGCCGGTCAATCCCCGGCATCTCACCTTCCGACCTCGCCCGCAGTACGAGACCCAGCACAGCATCCGCACCGAGCAGGCCACCGACGCCTGGCGGGACCGCTACGCGCACCGCTCCGGGATCGAGGGCACCATCGCGCAGGCCTCCCGCCGCAGCGACCTCCACCTGGCTCGCTACCGCGGCCTGGCAAGACCCACCTGGAGCATGTGTTGACCGCGCTGGCCCTCAACCTGGTCCGCGTCGACGCCTGGCTCACCCAGACGCCACTGGGCGGCAGCTGGGTTTCCCGTCTCACCAGACTCCGGCCAGCGCTGGCACCGGTGTAAATTCGCCAGCAGAGTCCTCCCGGGGGGAAGTCCACTCATCGGATGGCAGCTGGCAGCCGCCACGGCAGGGGAGCAGGCTGAAGCGCGACGTTTCCGCCTCTGCCGCGTGTTATGCGGGCATTCCGTCCGGGCAGGACTGAGGGCGTGACGCTGACGATCGGTCTGGACCGGATGCGGCGACTACGCTGCGTGGTCGTCCTGAGGCCCCTGGGCCTGAGTGGACCGGCCGGGAAGGCCACCAAGCTCGACCGTGAGGAGGACCCGCGGCCCCAGCGCGGCCCAGGCTTGCAGCGAGCGCTCCCGGCCCGACGCCAGCAG
This sequence comes from Actinomycetes bacterium, assembly GCA_036000965.1. Lineage (NCBI taxonomy): Bacteria > Bacillati > Actinomycetota > Actinomycetes > Actinomycetes bacterium. The sequence goes on along the minus strand of DASYUT010000130.1, from coordinate 10,184 downwards.
CGCTGTGACCTGCAAGGATGGTGGTGGGCGCGACAGGGTTTGAACCTGTGACCTCTTCCGTGACCCTGGTGGTTAATTTCGCGGCGCGCCGGGCAGGTTCTGTGATCTGGAGTGTTCCGGGTTGGATCATGCTGCCTGCGGCCGTCTTTTCCCCTGCCCGGCCGTGGGAATGGAGTGGGTGATGTCGTTGCAGCCGCAGCCGTGGCCGCAGATCCCGGAGCTGACCGTGCAGGCGGCGCGGGCCGCGGCGGGCAACGGTGGGTATCCACTGGCGATGCGGGTCCGCGATGAGCTGGGCGAGTTGTTCGCGGACGCGGAGTTCGCGGAGGCGTTCGGGGTGCGGGGGAAGCCGGGCTGGTCGCGGGGGCGGTTGGCGCTGGTCACGGTGCTGCAGATGGCGGAGAACCTGACCGACAGGGGTGCGGCGCACCAGGTGCGGTTCCGGATGGACTGGAAGGACGCGCTGGGCATGGAGCTTTCCGACCCGGGGTTCGACCACACCGTGCTGAGCGAGTTCCGTGGCCGCGTGGTCACCCACGGCATGGAGGAGAAGGGCTTGGACCTGCTGCTGGCGGCCCTGGCGGAGAAGGGGCTGGTGACCGCCGGCGGCAAGCAGCGCACCGATTCCACGCACGTGGTCGCGGCGGTCCGTGACCTGAACCGGCTGGAGCTGGCGGGCGAGTCGGTGCGGGCGTGTCTGGAGGCGCTGGCGGTCGCAGCTCCGGCCTGGCTGGCCGGCGCCGTCGACGTGGCTGGATGGGGCAAGCGGTATACCGCGCGGGGGGACTCCTGGCGGCTGCCCGCCTCCCAGGCCAAGCGCGCCGAGTTGGCGCTGGCCTCCGGCACCGACGGGTTCGCGCTGCTTGCGGCCGTGTATGCAGCGGATGCCCCCAGCTGGCTGGCCGAGGTGCCCGCGGTGGGGGTCCTGCGGGTGGTGCTGGTGCAGAACTACACCCGCACGGTCACCGGCGGGCGGGAGGTGGTCAAGCGGCGGGAGGCTGAGACAGACGGTCTCCCGCCGGGCAGGCTGCGCCTGACCTCGCCGTATGACACCCACGCCCGCTGGGGCGGCAAGCGCGACACCTTCTGGAACGGCTACAAGGTCCACGTCAGCGAGACCTGTGACACCCCCGACAGTACGGGCACTGGCAGCGGGTCTGCGGCGTCGGCGCGGGTGGCCGCCGAGCCGCCCAACCTCATCACCAACGTGGCGACCACGGACGCGACCGTGCCGGACTCGGCGATGACCGAGCCGATCCACCGCACACTCGCGGCCCGGGGCCTACTGCCCGGCGAGCGCTCCATCGACTCGGGCTACCCGTCTGCGGAGCTGGTCCTCACCTCGCTGCGTGACTTCGGTATCGCGCTCATCTCCCCGGTGCTGCTGGACACCTCACCGCAGGCCAGGGCCGGCGCCGGGTTCGACCCTACCGCCTTCACCATCGACTGGGACGCAGGCTCGGCCACCTGTCCGCAAGGGGCCGTCAGTGCCTCGTGGAGCCCCTGTGTCCAGCGCGGCGCCGACGCGGTCGTGGTGAAGTTCCCCGCCCAGGTCTGCCAGGCCTGCCCAGTCCGCGGCCAGTGCACCACCGCCACGCGCGGCGGCCGCCAGCTCACCTTGCGGCCCCGCGAGATCCAGCAGGCCCTCGACACCGCCCGCGCCCAGCAGACCACCAACGCCTGGCAGGCCAAGTACGCCCTGCGCGCCGGCGTCGAAGGCACCATCCACCAGGCCGTCGCCGTCACCGACATCCGCCACGCCCGCTACAAGGGCCTGGACAAGACCCACCTCGAACACGTGGACGCAGCGGTCGCCCTCAACCTGACCCGCCTGGACGCCTGGTGGAACGGCCACCCACTGGACCGGACCCGCACCAGCCACCTCGCTCGCCTCGAACTGGCCCTGGCCGCATGACCTCAATTAGCCACCAGGATCTTCCGTGTCAGCAAACTACCGGGAACCGCTGTGCTAAGCGGCGTTGTTGCAGGTCGGCTCAGACCGTAGGTGCCGAAGTTAAGTGCTCTCCTGGCGTTCAGTTAAGCGTTCTCTCTGCACCCGGAGGACGCCGCTCCCGGCATTGCCACGTTCGGACCTCCTACCAGGATTCTCTGCCGATTCCTGCTCCTTGGGTTCGTCAACGCGGACGATAGACCACGCGACGGTGTTGGACCCGGTGCACGATCACGACCTTGCGGTCGTCATCGATCTCGTAGATCACACGGTAGTCCCCGCGTCGCGCCGAGTAGAGCCCGGTCAGCTCGCCGACCAGCGGCTTGCCGACGCGTCGCGGGCGTTCGGCGATGGGGCCCAGGATCGCCTGGATCGCGGCGTCACGGATCTTGCCGGGAAGCTGGTTGAGGTGCCGCAGGCCCTCCCGGGTGATCTCGACCTCGAACACGAGGCCGTTCCTACGCCTGGTCGCGCAGGGGGACGGTGTCGCCGGCGGCGGCTTGCCGGCGTGAGGTGTGCAGGGAGTCCATCAGCTCGTCGTCTTGGAGGATGTCCAGCGTCTCCTCCAGCGACGCCAGGTCGTCGGGGCTGACCAGGACGAAGGAGGGTCGTCCGTTGCGGGTGACCAGGATGCGGTCATGCTCACGCTCGACCCGATCGGCGACTTCCGACAGGTGGGCCTTGACTTCAGAGAAGGGTAGCGTGTCACTCATAGGTCAAGATTCTGACCTGGCCTGGTCGTCTGGTCAACCGTCAATAGCGCGCAGGAAGGCGAGTATGGCCAGGACCCGACGGTGATACCCGGATGCGTCGCGGAGCCCGAGCTTCGAGAAGATATGGCTGACGTGTGCTTCCACGGTCTTGGGACTGAGGAACAGCTGGTTGCAGATGCTCTGGTTGGAGTGCCCTTCGGCCATCAAGGCGAGCACGTCACGTTCGCGGTCGGTGAGCTGGTCGAGCGGGGTGGTGTCGCGCCGGCGGGCCATCAGCCGGGAGACGATGGTGGGGTCGATGACGCACTCACCCTCGGCGACGCGTCGGACCGCATCGGTGAGCACCGCGATGTCGGAGATCCGCTCCTTGAGCAGGTAGCCGACGCGCTCAGGATGCTGTTGCAGCAGTCGCATGGCGTAGCGCGACTCCAGGTAGTGGGACAGGACGAGCACCCCGACCGAGGGGTCACGGCGCCGAATCTCCTCAGCCGCCACCAGCCCCTCGTCGGTGTGCGTCGGTGGCATCTTGATGTCCACGATCGCGACCTCTGGTCGGGTGTGCCGGATCGTGGCCAGGAGCTGGTCTGGGTCGCCGGCTTTGCCCACGACCTCGAAGCCTGCCTCGATCAGCAGCCGCGCCAGGCCCTCGCGGAGGAGGACCTCGTCGTCGGCGACCACTACGCGCATGGCAGCTCGGCGCGGATACGGGTCCCGCTCTGCGGCGCGGCCTGGACGAGCAGCCGGCCGTCGAGCGCGCCGACGCGGTCCTCCAGATCGGTCAACTCCTCGGGCAGCTGCCGATCGATCTCGATCTCGACCACCAACCGCCCGTCTGCGCGAGCCGTGTCGACGGTGGCCCGCCGCGGCCGGCTTCGCTTCAAAGTCTCGGCGACCACGAAGTAGGCGGCGGCCTCAACCCTTGACTCGACGTGTCCCTGTGGCAGCCGTCCCACCGACAGCGGGCTGGATTCCTGTTCGGCCAGCGCCTGGAAGGCCGCCCCTAGGAGCGTGGTGCCCAATGGGCCTCAGCAGCTGGAAGGACGAACGCTTTGAGTGAAACTAGCAGCTCAGGTAGCATGTGGATTGTCACCAACAGTGAGATTTCCCAAAAGACACCACGCTCCTAGGCCCTCCTCGACGAGGGCCGCCGGGTAGAGCCCATGCGCCAGCGCGCGCAGCTCGGCGAGGCCCTGGCGAACCTCGGCCTCCGCTTCCTCCAATACGGCCACGTCGGTGTTGGCCTCGGCTCCGAGCTGGGCGAGACGCAGCGAGAGCGCGAGTGAGACCACGCGCTGCTGGGCGCCGTCGTGCAGGTCGCGCTCCAGCCGCCGCCGCTCGGCGTCCCCCCGTTCGACGATCCGGGCACGCGAGGCGCGAAGGTCCTCGAGCCGGGCGCGGACCTCCGCCTGGAGCCGCTCGTTGTTGAGGACGAGGCGTGCTGCCGTGGCGATCTCATCGACCAGCCCAGGGTCGTCGAGGAGCCCGTGCCGGTGGACCAGCAGCGCCACCGGCTGGCCGCCACGCACCAGCGGAGTCACCGCCCGCCCCTTCTCAGGCTCGGCAGGACGGCCACTGCCGTCGACCCGCCGCCCATCGGGTAGTGGATAGAGCAGGGTGAGCGAAGAGTCGCCGAGCGACCTGGAGAGGGCTGTGGCAAGACCGCCAGGCCGCGGCGAGGACGCGAGTTCCACCACCAGCCGGGCGAGGGCCGAGCGGACGCGCTGGCCCCGGACCCACTCCCAGCACACGCCGAGCGCCAGCGCCACCAGCGCCGCCGCCTGCCCAAGCCACAGGCGGCGGTCCAGGGTGTCGTTGCTGAGGAAGCCCCTGGCGAGGGCGTGCTGGAAGCTCCAAGCGACCAAGCTTAGGTACGCGATCGCAGGGACGGCCACGGGCGCGATGAGCCGCCGCGTTGCGGCCCTGGACCGAACCAGCCGCCACCCCAGCAGTACGACCAGCAGCAGCGCCCAGACCAATCCCAGCTGGATGCCGACGCGGTTCAGCCCCTGCACGGCCTGCGGGTCATTGAAGATGCCGACCAGGTTGTCGGGGCATCGGCTGCAGCCCTGGCCGGCTGGACGGAAGAACAGCGCCGGCAGGAGCCCCAGCCCTAGCACCGCGCCGCCGTAGGCGATCGCCACGGCGACCCGCTCTAGCTGGGTCCGCAACTGCCCACCCGGGTACATCAGCGCGGCATGACCGATCAGAGAGCTGGGCAAGCGGCACGGAGGACCAGGCCGACGGTAAACGTCAGTGCCGCCCCTGCGCCCGGGTTGTCCCACTCGGCCAGGAACCACCCCACGCCCGCCGCTACCACCAGCGGCCCGAAGCGACTGCCGGGCCGCCGTACCCATGCCCAGAGCCCGGCCGCGATCAGGCTCCAGCCGGCCAGCAACTCGGCCGCGCCGGCGATCGGCGCGCTGCCGGCGAGGGAGTACGCGGGCTCACCACGCGCGATTGCCAGCGATAGCAGCCCGAGCGCGAGGCCGGCAGCGAGCAACACGAGCCGACCGGCGCGCCCGCGCAGGACGTCACCGGCGATCATGTGCTCATCGTCGCAAGTGCGGCGACGGGCCTCAAGCTGCGGGGGCGCCCGGCCGCGGACGCCCCCGGCAAGTCGGCGTCGCTAGGGTGTCGGCTGCAGGATCGGGTGGGTGTAGATGGGCTTGGCCGTCAGCACCGGCGTGTCGCTTGTGCCGTCAGCGTTGATGGCGTAGATGTGCCGCGGAAAGCCGTCCTGGTTGGTGTGTGTGTACAGGATAGCCTTGCCGTCGGGGGTCCAGCGGGGCTGGGTCGCGCGCGGTCCGTTCGGGCCGTACGTGGTGAGCCGGCGCAGGCCGGTCCCGTCCGGGCGGATGGTGTAGAGCTCGGACCGGCCGGATTCCTGGAAGTCGACCAGCGGCCGGGTGTTGAAGACGACGCGGGCGCCGTCCGGTGACCAGTCGGGGTCGCCGGCCAGCAAGCCCCAGGGGGTGAGCTGCCGTAGGCCGGTCCCGTCGACACCGACCACGAACACCGCCGCCTGGACACCGCCCGGGCGTTCACGGCCCCGCCAGAACACCAGCCGGCGCCCATCCGGCGACCAGCGGGCGAAGTGGTCCTGCCCGGCCTCGAAGGTGTTGTCGACCACGGGCCGTTCGGTCCCTTGGCGAGGTCGATGATCGCGATGCCGAAGCGTGCCGGCGGCAGGCCCGGCCGGAGGTCGATGTCGGTGGAGACCGCAAGGTGTCTGCCGTCTGGGGACCAGGCAGGTTCCCAGTGGCCGGCGCACTTGGGCAGCCGGCATGGGGGGAGGCGACGGGCATGTGCGCCGTCGGCGTCGGCCACATACACCTGGCTTGGGGACTCCTCGGAGGCGGCCAGGTCGAAGGTCAGCCGTTTGCCGTCGCGGGAGAAGTCCGGGTGCAGTTGCCGGCCCGGGAGATCGGCGACGAGCTGATGGTCGTCGGACCCGTCAGTCCGTACGAGGAAGATACCGTCCTCGAACTCGCCGCGGGGCGTGGTGCCCTGGTAGGCAAGCCAGCCCTTGGCCGAGGCGACAGGCGACGGCACCGCACTGGTCGAGCGGCTCGGTGAGGTGGCTTCTGACATGGCGGCCGCGCTGGTCGCGGAGCAGCCAGCAGCAAGCACCAGCAGGAGCGCGAGCACTGTGCGCTTGATCATGATTCCTCCTCGGGATGGTGGCGTTGCATCAGACCGACCCTAGGACGCCGCCCGCACCCGGTTCGACGGGGGCAGACTCTGGTCTTGCCGAGGGTTGTCCCCTGTCTCTCCGATGGGAGAATCAGGGCAAGACCCGATGCGCCGTGCACCCCGAGCCCGCATCGTCGAGGCGTCGAGCAAAGGGGAGGCACCAATGCACCGACGCCAGTCGCTGAGTCCAAGAGTTGCACTCCTCGCGATCTTCGCGGTCGTCCTCGCCACTTCGGGCTGCTCCGGCTCGGGCGTGGACAAGGCCGGCGGCACCAAGACCGAGCAGCCGGTCGTGCTCACCCTGGCAAACCACGAGGACGGCCCAGAGGACGTCCAGTTCTGGATCGAGGAGGTCCAGCGACGCGCCGCCGGGTCGCTCCGCATCCAGGTGACAAACCGGTGGCGGCTCCAGGAGATCGACTACGACAAGGGCACTATCGCCGACGTCCAGGCCGGCAAGGTCCAGCTCGCCAAGGTCGCCGCGCGCGCCTATGACACCGTGGGCGTCACCAGCTTCCAGGCGCCGCTGGCGCCGTTCCTGATCGACAACCAGACGCTGGAGCAGCGCGTCCTGGAGAGCGAGCTGGCCGGCCAGATGCTGGCGGGCACCGATGAGCTTGGCCTGGTGGGGCTGGCGGTGCTGCCAACCGACCTGCGCAAGCCGCTTGGCCTGTCGCGTCCGGTGTGACGGTCCACGACTACCGAGGGGCCCGGATCGGCGTTCGGGAAGGCGAGGTCGCCAAGGCGACGTTCACCGCCCTTGGCGCCACGCCGGTCGGGTATGTCGCTGGCGGGCCGGTCAGCGGCTTGGATGGGCTGGAGCTCGGCTTCGGCACGATCAAGGGGAATGAGTACGACAGGCAGGCGAAGGCGGTCACCGCCAACGTCACCTTCTGGCCGAAGCCGGTGACTGTGGTGATCAACCGGAAGGTCTTCGAGTCGCTGACGGCAAGCCAGCAGGCCGCGCTGCGAGGGGCGGGTTCGGCCGTGGTTTCGCGGCAGCTCGACTTCACGCAGGGGCTCAGCGCCGAGGATGGGAACGTCCTCTGCCGGCGGGGACTTCGGTTCGTGCGTGCCAGCAACCAGGACCTCGCCGAGCTTCGCCGGGCTGTCCAGCCGGTCTACGACAGGATCGAGGGCAACGCCGAGACGAGGTCGTTGCTGCAGCGGATCCTGGCGATGAAACGCGAAACCCGCGCCGCCGCAACCCCTGACAGCCCGCGCTGCTCACCGTCGAGCTCGGCAGCGGGCGCGGCCGACCAGACGGCGGCCGCGCTCGACGGCGTCTATCGAACCAGCTTCACCCGTGAGGAGCTTGTCAAGTCGCCGTTGCTGGTGAACGCGGCCGAGGTCAACGATCAGAACTGGGGCGACTTCACCCTCACGTTCGACCACGGGCGCGTCACCTTCACTCAGCGAAACGACGTCGACAGCTACTCCACATCGGGCACCTACACCCTCAACGGGAAGGCGATCACCCTGAGCTTCACCGAGGGAGGAAACGCCGGCGAGACCTTCGCCGTCCGTTGGAGTCTGTATCGGGACGTGCTCACCTTCGAGCGCGACCAGTCCCTCGGCCATATCCCGACGGCGTATCTCGTCAAGCCGTGGCGTCGGGTTGGCTGAGGGGGATCTCGGCAACGAGATGGGTCCCTCTACCCCGCGGGCTCTCGATGCGCAGCCGCCCCTGCAACGCCTCGACCCGATCGGCCAGGCCACGTAGGCCCGAGCCGCGCGCCGGGTCGGCGCCTCCGACACCGTCGTCCTCGACCTCCACGACCAATAGGCCTGTCCGGTTCCCGACCCGGATCGTGGCCTGTGATGCCTGGGCGTACTTGGCGACGTTGGTCAGCGCCTCCGAGCAGATGAAGTAGACGGCCGCCTCCACCGTTGGCGCGAGCCGCTCCTCCGGGACGCCCACCTGGACCGGCACAGGGCAGCGTTCGCTCAGCTCGGCGAGCGCCACCGCCAGTCCCGCCTCGGTCAGCGTTTTGGGGTGCACGCCACGGGCGAACTCGGTCAGGGCGGCACGGGCGGTCTCCAGCTCCCGCTGGAGGCCTGCAACCGGCGGTCCTCGGTCGGCAAGCAGCTCGGTGACGTGGGCGAGCCGCCGCTGGGCGCCCTCGTGGAGCTCGCGCTCCAGGCGGCGTCGTTCGGTGTCGCCGGCCTCTACGATCCGCCGCCTGGACGCCTCGACCTCGCGCACCCTGGCCCGAACCTCCGCCTGCAGCCGGGCGTTGGCCACCGCGACCCCCGCGGCGGCAGCCACCGCGCTGACCAGGTCCGGGTCGTCGAGCACGGCGGCGTCGTGGACAAGGGCGCCGATCTGCTGGCCACTCTCCTGCAGGTAGGTGACCACCCTGTTCGCCCCGGCGGCAGGCAGCGCCACCGGACGGCCGGCCTCGTCCACGTAGCCATCAGCGTCAGGGAGCCGGTAGGCGACCACCAGCGACGGATCCCCAACGGCACGGGCAAGCTTGGCCCGCAGCGTTCCCGCCTCATCGGGTTCGCCGAGGTCGACCACCAGGCCGGTGATGGCGGCCTGTGTCCAGCGCCCCCACAGCAGATCGGCGAACAGCCCGACAGCCACCAACACCAGCACGCCCTGGTACGCCCACAGCCCGGTCGCGTCGGTGCCGACGTCCGCCAGGCGTCCGACGGCGCCGAACCCCAGGGCGAGCGCGACCGCCGAGGTTGCCACGAGCGCCGCCGCTCGAGCCCGCCGCTCGGGGCCGCTGGAGCGTAGGTAGCCGACCAGCGCCGTGGCCACCACCGCAAGCGAGAGCACGATCGTCGCGATGTCCTGGCGGGCAAGCGGATACACCGCGGCATCCACATACGCCGCCGCAACGACCACCTGTTCCAGGCGGGACCGCAGCCGGCCTCGCGGATAGCCAACCAGCAGGTGGACCAGCGGCCCCCGGTGCAGGAACAACGCGGCGTCGGCGAAGCTGCCGGCGAACCAGGCGACGCCGGTCGCGGCCATGAGCAGACCGGACCGGCTCGATGGCCGCCGCCGCCAAGCGACCACGCCGAGGCCGATGAAGGCAAAGCCGACGGTGGCGTCGGCGGCCACCAGCCCGGGCTCCTCGGGCAGGTAGGTCACCGATTCGGCAGCCACCGCGACGGCAAGGCCAGCCGCCGCGACGCCAAGCGCGCGCCGGCGCATCGTTCAGCCGACCAGCGCAGCAACCGCGGCGCCCGACAGGTCGCTCTTGGCGATGAACCCGCGTGCCGGGCTCTCGGCCAGCCGCCGGCGGTAGGCCGAGCGGTCACGGCTGGACACCAGCACGATCGCCGGCGGGTCCCCGGCCTGGGCCAGCCGGCGGGCGACCTCGAAGCCGTCAAGGTCGGGAAGCTGGACATCGAGCACCACTACACTCGGCCGCAGCCGGTGAGCCGCGTCCAGGGCCGACAGGGCGTCGGCTGCCTCGCCCACGACCTCAAAGCCCTCCAGCTGCAGTAGCGCGCGGGCCAGCAGCCGGAAGGGGGCGTGGTCGTCGACGATCAGCACGGTCTTGGCCATCGGTTGATCGTCGCACGGGCCGAGCGAGCAGCGCATCGGGGCTACCCCTGGTTCCGATCTCCCAGCCGACAGCACCTTCCAGGCCCTCTGCCGATGCTGCGGCGGGTGGCCGGACCACTCAAGGCTGGCTGGGCCGAGAGGTAGCGACTGCGGGTATGCGGGGCTCCTCGCTGAATCGTGTGGGTGGGGTCTTCGTCAGGCGGTAGGGTCGGTCCTCCCGGCCCCAACCCTGCTGGAGGACCGTTGATGGCGGCGATCGATGACCTGTTCCAGGCCGCTCTTGGCCTTGCCGAGCCCTGGC
>DASYUT010000129.1 GCA_036000965.1 Actinomycetes bacterium | reverse complement strand
GTGCCCTTGCCGGCGGGGCTGGTGACCTCGAGCGTGCCGCCGAGCGCTTCGATTCGATCGCTGAGCCCGAGCAGTCCGGACCCCTGGCCGGGGTCGGCTCCCCCGATCCCGTCGTCGCGGATCGCCAACCGCAAGATCGCGTCGTGTGTGTCGAGCTCGACGTTCACGACGGACGCGTGCGCGTGCTTGGCGGCGTTGGTCAACGCTTCTGACACCACGTAGTACGCCGCGACCTCGACTGGCTCTGGCAGCCGTCGCTCGGCGTGCAGGTCGAGCTCGACCGGTACCGCCGAACGGCGCCGCAGCGCACTGAGCGCCGGCTCCAGGCCCCCCTCGGACAGGATCGCGGGGTGAATGCCGTGGGAGATCTCCCGCAGCTCGTCAAACACGCTCGCCAGCTCCTCGGCAACGCGCGACAATGCGCCCTGGAGCTCGCCGAGCTGCGGCGGCACCGTCGCCTGCGCCGCGCGCACCTCCAACCCGAGCGAGACGAGCCGCTGCTGGGTGCCGTCGTGCAGATCACGCTCGATCCGCCTCCGCGTCTCATCGGCGGCGGCGACGACCCGCGCCCGCGAGGCCATCAGCTCGGCGCGGCTCTCGGCGGTCGCGATCGCCGTGGCGACGAGCTCCGTGAAGCCCGTGAGACGCGATTCGGTGTCCCGGGGGAGCGGCTGGTGGGTCTGCTTCGAGTGGACGAACAGAGCGCCCCACAACCGCCCCTCGACGACGATCGGGCTGCCGACCGAGGCGCCGATCCCGAGCTCTTCTCGAACGAACGCGGCGATGCGCCCGGGAACGCCGTGGTAGTCGTCTATCCGGACGGGTCGGCCCGTCCTCCAGATCGTCGATGCCAGATCGCCCCCTTCGAGCGGCCACGGACCCCGAACCAATGGGTGCTCGCCTTCGGCGGCCCAGGTGGCCAAGACAGTCAGCGTGTCATCGCTCTCGTAACGGGCCATCCCGGCGAGGTGCGTGCCGAGCAGCCGCCCGACCTCCTCGATGACCGCCGCGAACAGCTCCTCCGGCGGCGCCCCACGCGCCACCAGCGTCGCGACCCGGCGCAACGCCGCCTGCTCCTCGGCCAGCACACGCAACTGCTCACCGCTCAACGACGCTCGCCATCCCCTCGCGATCGCGCGCCACACGCAAAAGCGCCTCGACCGACGCCACCACCCGCTCCCGCACGCGCCGCTCCGTCGTCTGCGGCAGGTCGGCGGGAACCAGCAGCGTGCCGCCGTCGCGCAGTGGGAACGCCGCGCGCAGCTCCTCGCCGGCGACCGCCTCCAGCTCGATCGCCGCAGCCGACAGCGTTAACGCCCGCCCCAGACGCCCTGAGCCGCCCCGCAGCGCGCAGCGCAAGTCGTCCGTGCGCAGCAGCAGGCGAGCCATCATCGCGGCGAGGTCGGCCTCCCCGCGGCGCTTATCGGCCCCGGTCGACCGCAACCGAGCCGGCGCCGCGACCGAGCAGAGCACCACCGCGACGGCGAGCACGATCGTGAGCGCCACCGGGCCCCGCGGATCGGAGGCAACGAAATACAAGGCAGGCACGACGTAATAGAAGCCAAAAGCGGCGGCGCTGAGCACCGCGGTCACCACGCCCAGCGCCAGCCCCCACACGCTCGAGACCACCAGGACACCCACCAGATAGACCGCTCCCAGGCAGATCTCCGGCGCGATCCGGCGCAGCAGGTACACCACAAGCGTCTCCGCCACGATCAACGCGACGGCGACCACGATCCACGACGCGAGGGGAGGCGACATCGGGCGCATTCTGCAGAGACAGCACGTGCGTGCGAAACGACTGCAACCGTACCCCTGCCTCGCCACCACGTGAATCCCGCTCGCTCAGCCGCCTCCGCGCCGCTCCTCGTCGCGCTGGGCGATCTCAGCGGCCGCCGCCGGGACAAGTCGCGCGAGCTCCCGGGCGTCCGCACCGGCTTCAGCCGGTCCAGCGATCTGCATCGCGCGACACGCGTTTTCGGAGCGTCCGTCGCCGGCTGCGGTCCGCCGTCGCCCTCCGCGACCGAGATCGCGACGGCGATCAGAGGAACCGCAGCAGACTCGCCACACCCCTGCTGCGCGACGATGCGGAAGTCTCCACCATATGTCGCCTTCAGTGCCCCCGCGGACGACCGGCAGCCCTCCAGTCAGCATTTAGCGGCGGCTCCGTTCCGCAGGTAACAAGTGCGTGGGTCATCCACGATGGCGCGGACGGAGCCACATACGGAAGGAGCCGGCCGTGGCCAGTGTCTCGCATCTTGGCCCGATTCACCTCGGCTTGGACGTGCACCGCGACACGATCTCGGTGGCGATCCTTGGCCCCGACCACGAGCGTCCCGACGTCGAGCGGATCGCCCATGACGAGGCCTCGGTGCGCAAGCTCGTTGGCCGCCTCGGTGACCCCCGCTGGCTGCGAGCCTGCTACGAGGCCGGCCCCACCGGCTTCGAGCTGGCTCGGCTGCTGGATGGCATGGGTGTGCACTGCCAGGTGATCGCCACGTCGCTGATCCCCAAGGCGCCCGGCGACCGGGTCAAGACTGATCGGCGGGACTGCCGCCGGCTGGCCCGGCCGCACCGGGCTGGGGAACTGGTAGCGATCTGTGTCCCCCCCCTCGCCGAGGAGGCTGTGCATGACCTGTGCCGCGCCCGCGCCGATCTGGTACAAGATTGCACCCGGGCCCGGCATCGGCTGAGCAAGTTCCTGCTGCGCCACGGCCGGGTCTGGCGTGGTGGCAACCCCTGGACGCTGACCCACGAGCGCTGGTTGCTGGCCCAGCGCTTCGACGAGTCGGCGCTTCGCGCGACCTACGCGCACTACCGGGCGGTGCTGGAGGTTCGCGACACCCAGCTGGAGGCCATCCAGGCCGACCTGGCCTGCTGGTATGACCGGGCGCCGTTCGTCGACGCCGTGCACCGCCTGGGCGCCGGCGAGCAGTCGCATCCACGACCCTTCCGACCGGGCCAAGCGCCACCCGATCACCGTCCGGGTGGTGGAGTATCGCCTGGTCGACCCTGGCCGGCGCGCCAAGGCTGACCGCTACCGGCTGGTCACCACGATCCTGGACCCGCCGCGGCCCCCCGCGAACGAGCTGGCCGCCTTGTACGCCGAGCGGTGGGATGTGAAGACCACGCTGGGGGAGCTCAAGACCAGCCAGCGTGGCCCCAAGGCGGTGCCGCGCTCAAGACCCCCGAGGGGTCGCCCAGGAGGTCTGGGCGCACCTGCTGGTCCACTACGCCATCCGCAAGCTCGTGCACCAAGCCGCGCTGGCTGAGGACTTGGACCCCGACCGGCCGTCGTTCACCCGGTCGCTGCAGCTCGTGCGCCGCCAGGTCATCGCCCACGCGGCCTTTTCCCCCTGACCAGATCTCCACGGCCGTCCGCGCCGCGATCGAGGAGATCCTCACCGAGCCGCTCCCACCACGCCGGCTGCGTGCCTTTCCCCGCGCCGTCAAACGCAAGATGAGCAACTACCACCTCAAACGCGCCCACCATCGCGACTGGCCGAGGCCAGCCATGCCGCCCGCACAAGCGTCAGCATCCTGGCACCAACCCTAGCCACCACAAGCTGCCGAAGCCCCTAACCGGGCGGCATTGGCCCCTAGACGGGCGAGCCCCCGGGTACGTGGTTGCATAGATGTTGCATAGATAAGGAGCGTCGTGCTGGTGATGGAGGTACAAGATGGGGTGGCAGTCGGGTGTGGGGCCCGCGGGGGCGCGGCCGACCAGCGGTGTCGTCCACAAACGGAGTCCGCGGTCGGTCGCTGCGACCGTTGAGCGGCTCGCTATGGCGATCCGGGCCGCCGGCGCCACGCTCTTCTTGGTGGTGGACCACAGCGGTGAGGCGCAGCGGGCGGGGATGACACTGCGTGACACCAAGCTGCTGGTGTTCGGGAACCCGGTGGGTGGCACGCCGGCCATGGTGGCGTCGCCGCTGGCGGCGCTTGACCTCCCGCTGAAGGTCCTGGTGTGGATGGATGACGACGGCGCCGTCTGGATGAGCTACCTCGACGCTGCCTGGCTGGCTGCCCGCCATGGCCTGGCCACCGAGCTTGCCGCTCCGCTGTCGGCGGTCGACGGCCTGACCGCCCAGGTCGCGGCCCGATGAGCAGCGATGTTCGAGCTGTCCCCGCCCGGGCCGTTCGTCGAGGCGGTGGAGCGCGCCACCGACGGCGAGGACGGCGCCACCCTGGACGGCGAGGCCTGCGCCGGCCGCCTCCCCGACCACCTGGGCGCCGCGCAGCTCGGCCTGTCGCGCGAGCCGTTCCAGGTCCTCCAGGACCCGGCCGCGCGATGCCACCGCGCCGGCACCGAACACCGCCACGCTGCTGGCCGGGGTCACCTCGGCCAGTTCGGTGGCGTGCCAGCCCGTGACGAACGCGTCCGCCAGCAGCACGAAGTCGTCCTCGAGATCGTCGAACGGCTCACCGGGCACGCTGACGCAGTTGGCGTCGGCGTACGGCACGCGCAGCAGTTGGGCCTGGGCGCCGCGGTAGGGTCCCATGCCCGCGTAGCCGTAGGCGGCGCCGAACCCGCCCGGCCGCACCCGCAGGCAGGCGGCGGTGTAGCCGCGGATACAGTTGAAGCACAGCCCGCAGAACAGATGCGTCGGCACCACCACACGCTCGCCCGGCTGCAGCAGCGTGACCGCACCGCCGACCTCCTCGACGGTGCCGACCGGCTCGTGGCCGAGCACCAGGCCGGGCTCCGCGCCGGTGCGCCCGTCGTACATGTGCAGGTCCGTGCCGCAGATCGCGCTGGAGGTGACCCGGATCACCACGTCACCGGGATCCTCGATCTGGGCGTCGGTGACCTGGTGCACGCCGACCCGCCGGGTGTCCTCGTACACGATCGCCTTCATCAACCAGCCCCTCTCGGCTCGCTGTCTTCAGGTGCCACCGCCGCGGCCCGGTCCGCGCCGGCCAGCAACGCCAGCGGCACATCGCGGGCTCTCGGGAGCACGCTCACCCTGACGGGCAGGCTACGGGATCCGATTTCCCACGACCGGCGCCCGAAATCGTTCGCCAACGATCCAACCCAGACCCAGCAGCCCGAACGCCTCTCAGTGACGCCGGCCCTGTGGAGGTGCGGTCGGCTGCCTGGCGCGGCGGCGACGGCGGATGAGCAGCGCCGCGGTGGCGCCCACGACGATCGCGCCGAGCAGGGCCAGGCCGGCTTGGCCGGCGATGCGCTCCGCCGTGCCGAACGCCCGGCCGGCGGCGTAGCCGAGCAGCACGAACCCGGTCGCCCACAGCACGGCGCCAGCGATGTTGTAGACGGCGAAGGTACGGTAGGGCATCGCCGCGGTCCCGGCCAGGCTCGGCACCAGCGCCCGCAACACCGCGGTGAAGCGTCCCACAAAGACGGCACGGCCACCCAGCCGGTTGATGGCGCTGCTGCCGCGGTCCAGCCGTTCGGGCGTGACCAGCCGGGACGGCGTGTGGGCAAGCAGTCGCCGGCTATAGCGGCGGCCGAGCGCGTAGCCCACGCTGTCGCCAACAACGGCACCCAGCACAGCGGCAACGACGGCCCCGGCAAGGGGGACCCGGTGGTTGAAGGCGAGGACGCCGCCGAGCAGGGCGGCGGTCTCACCGGGGACGACGACGCCGACGAAGGCGGAAGCCTCCAGGGCCGGCAACGCGAAGATGAGGGCCAGGGCAACAACCCCGTGAAGGTTGAGGATGGACTGCACGATTGCGTTCATTGACCCACCCGAATTGCTGTCGCCGCGCCGACCGGGATGACTGGCTCGCTCACCGGCCAGCGCGGCGAAGGCTGGCCCCGACCACGACCACGGCAGCCAGCGGCGGCAACCACCATGTGGCCACGGCGGCGGTGTGCAGCAGCCACGTCACCAGCAGCGCGACCGCCACCGTGGCCGCGACGGTCCAGTCGTCGCCGATGACAAAGCCGTACCAGAACCGTCCGAAGCCCTTGAGCCAGCCAAGGACCAGGGTCATCTGTACGCCTCCTGGACAAGGAGCCTGCGCGCGCGTCGACGCAGCAGCCCGACGTAGCCGGCGGCCGCCAGCAGGTACCACCCGACCAGGACCAGGATCGCGGCGTCGCTGCCTGGCCAGGCGACCCCCAGTCCCTCCACAGCCCAGAACGTCCCGAAGCTGCTGAGCAGCGTTCCCACCAGTAGCTGCAGGGCGCTGCGCGGGATGCGCTGCACCACCTCGCGGGCCAGCAGGCCCGCGCCCGCGACGACCAGGAAGGCAGCGGCCGCGCCGAGGACGGCGCTGGGCAGCGCCTGGGCCGTGAGGCCGAAGCTGACCACGATGAACGCGACCTCCAGGCCTTCCAGCAGCACGCCCTTGAACGACAGGACGAACGCGGTCCAGTCCACGCCGTGGCCGGGGACGCCCTCCCCGGGTGCGGCTCGCTCCCCCATGCCCCGCAAGCCGTTGGCGCTCACCCGACCGATCCCCTTGCGAAGCCACTGCAGGCCGAAGACCAGCAGCAGCAACCCGACCACCAGGCGCAACGCGCCGATCGGCACGGCCGTCAGCGCCGCCCCGAACGCCAGCACGAGCACCGCGAGGACGGCGAGACCGCCGCCGGCGCCGAGCCAGGTCGAGCGCCAGCCGCGGACACTGCCGACGCCCACCACGATGATCACCATCTCGATAACCTCGACCGCTGCGGCAAGGAACGTGGTGACAAAGACCGAGGGGTGGCTCACGGCGAGGTCCCTGCCTCGGGTCCGGTCTGCAGATCGTGGCGGCTCGGCCGGGTGCTCATGGGTGGACCCTTCGGCGCTGCAACTGCTTGGCGCGGGTGACCTCAGGGTCCCGAGGGTCCAGCCGAAGCACCGGCGCCCGCCGCCGGCGCCAGTCAGTCTCCGCCGTCCGGCGCTGCTTGATGATCCGCACTTGCCGCATCCCGTACCGTCCGATGATTGGGTGTATGTCGATCCTCGCTGTCCAGAATCGGGCCGGAGCGGCCGGATGTCTCCACGGCCAGCACCCGTCTGCGCTCCCGGCAGGCTGCCATCTTGGGATGCCGGCCAGCGGTACCCGGAGTTTGGCGCTGGCCACGACGACAGCCGACCCGGTGGCGCCGAAGCGGGAACGTGTCAGGAGACACGGCTCGAGGGACCACCAGGCGGTGCGGAATGCGGCAGACACAACGGAATCCGCCGCGTGGTCCTGTCCAAACCGGCGCTGTCCCCCAGCGCCATCCGAGATCTACTCCAGACCGCAAGAGGGTGACGTGATGACGACCGATCCGCGATCCGCGCTGTCCTCGGACGACCGCGACTACCCGCCAGGACCGCTCGCGGGCGTCAAGCGAGGCGCGACCTCCGATCCCGGCTACCCGCAGCCACAGGCCGCGGAGGTCGAGAGCGCGCGCCTGCTCTCCGACCAGGCCCGTCAAGAGGCTGCACGCCGCCGGGGTTCTCGGACCAAGACATCGACCGGCTGGCCGATGACTTCATCGCCGAGGACCGCGGCGAAGAGACCGGGGCGTTCATCGTCTGGGCGAACCGCGTCCGGCGGGCCGCCGCCCAGGCGGCACACGGCGCTGTCGACAAGCGTTCCGCTACCCAAACGTCGACGGTGACATGTGCCGAAGGTGCGAGGCAGTCCATGCAAGCACCAAGCGCCTGCCACCTAACCTTCTTGCCCTCCAATCGGTCCCAATGCCAGATAGTCCACAGCGCCGCCTCAACCCGCCCGCCGCTCTGCGACAGAAGGCCCCGCCCTAACCTCGATTCTCGGGAGGCAGGCGTGCGCCCGCCTCTTGTGTTGCGCGCTGGCGCGCGGTGGCATCCACGCTGCTCACGGGGCTGTTCAGTCCCTAGGTGGCACTGAGCTCAATCAGTCTTGGGGAAGAAACCTCAATCGTGTCGCGAAGCTGGATTCGGGAATCGGCGAGCGTGGATCAACCCTGCGCGCGGGCAAGCGGTCGGTCACCCAGATCGCCCAGCTCCTCACCCGTGCGGGCACCCCGGTCTCCGCGCAGACCGTCTGGAAGATCTGCGACCGCGAGGGCCTGCCGCGGCTGCGCGGCGACGACACCACGCCCCGTGGCCCCGCCACGCAACTGGCGCCCGTCAAAGCCGCCGCCCTGGACGGCTGGCCGACCGCGCCGGTGGACCTTCACTGTGACCACGCCGGGCTGCTGCTGCTGGCCCCGGCCATGGCCGAGGTCGGCCTGCACGAGCTGATCGGCGGAGCCGGCTACCCGGCCACCACCCAGCTGTCGGCCTGGCACTCCATCGGCACCCTGCTGCTGGCCGCCTCTACCCGGGTCCCCCGCGTCCACCACATCGACAAGCTCACCGACGATGCCGGGCTGGCGTTCTTCCTCGGCCTCGCCGCCTTGCCGAAGGCCACCCACCTGTCCACCTACTCCTACCGGGTCCGCCGCGCCTCCAGCCAGCAGCTGCTCACCGGCCTGGTCCAGCACCTGCGGCCCCTCGGCCTGGCCACCGGCGAGCAGGGCTTCAACCTGGACTTCCACGCCATCCGCCACCACGGCGACGACCCGGTCCTGGAAGCGCACTACCTGCCCTCCCGGTCCCAGCGCACCCGCTCGGTGCGCACCTTCTTCGCAGGCGACCACGCCTCAAACGAGATGGTGTACGCCAACGCCGACATCACCACCACCGAACAAGCAACCGAGATCATCGCCTTCGCCGACTACTGGCAAACGCCACCGGCACCAACCCCGGCCTGCTGGTCTTCGACTCCCAGCTCACCACCTACAAGGTCCTCGACGAGCTGGGCGCCCGCGGCATCACCTGGCTCACCCTGCGCCAGCGCGGCAAGCAAGAGCTCGCCCGGCTTGAAGCACTACCGGCCAGCCAGTGGAAGCACCTCACCATCGACCGTGCCGGCCGCTACCGCCACCCCCACCTGCACGAAGACACGGTCACACTCAAAGGCGTCACCGCGCCGGCCCGCCAGCTCGCCATCAAGAACATCGGCCGCGACCAGCCCACCCTGCTCATCACCGCCGACCAGGTCACCCCCGCCAAGAGCCTGTTCGCCCGCTATGCCGAACGGATGCTCATCGAAAACGAGCTCGACGCCTACATTTCCGGATTCAGCCTCAACGCCCTGTCGTCCAGCGTCTCGCTCAACGTCGACCTGGACACCACCCTCACCGTCATCGCCGGCAACCTCTACCGCCTCTTCGCCCGCAACCTGCCCCGCTACCAGCACACCACCCCCGACACCCTGTGGCGGCACTTCCTCGACGACACCGGCACCCTGCGCATCACCCCCGACGCCGTCACCGCCGACCTCACCCTGCGCAGCCACCACCCCGTCCTCATCGACGCCGGCTTCGCCGACCTGCAACTCCCCATCCCCTGGTGGGACGGCCGGCCCCTGCGCTTCCGCTTCCCACCCCGCTGACCTCCCCCGGGCAGCACCAGCAGCGACCCGACCCGAACATCAACAGCACGGACAGATCACGCGCCACCCGGGACCTCAATCAAATTTCTGCACCGAGAATCGAGGCTAACGAATAACCACCCCAGTCCCGATCTACGCTCGACCCGAAATCGTTCCGAGGACAGCGATGCACCGCGGGTGCTGAGTCCTGCCTCAGAAGGTGATCACCGCGGTTGATCATCGGCGGGCGGCAATTAAGGGTCTCCCGCTCTACTACCGGCCGCAGGGAGACCCGGCTCCTCCATGATGCCGATTCTTACAGCAACCACGACCTGCTACCCATGCCTCCACAATACGAGGCCATGCTGCCCGTACTCCAGGGGCTTGCAACCGCCGAGATGAAGAGAAGGTTTGACCTCCCGTAGACCGCCGCCAAGGGAGGGCTCCAGTGGTGCGTTGAAGCATTGCTACCAGGAGGTGGGGACCTCTCGACAGTCAGCGTCGGGGACTTGGCCCGGTTGGCTGTCAGCTCCCCTAACCCGTACTCCTGAGCTGCCCGTACTTTCGTACGGGTTGGTCTCCTTCGGCCGGCTACCGTCTTCGACATAGACGGCAAAGACGGCAAGGTCGCCCCGTGGTGTCGGCAGCACTCGGCGATCCGGGAAGGAGTTGGCCCCAGTTGCAGGAGAAGCTCAGGCAAAAGCCCCTCAAGCGGGTGGCCTACCGGCCCCGTGAGGTGGCCGAGATGGTCGGCATGTCGGAGTCCGGCGTCCGCAACCTGATCAGGCGCGGGACGCTCCGCGCGGTGCAGTTGGACGGGCGCTGGCTCATCCCGGCCGCCGCCATCGAGGACAAGCTCGGCGTCCAACTCGACGCGAGCACCGCACCCGACGCCGGACACCAGGCCGCGCGGACCCCCGCGTAGACAAGAGCCCGGGCGGTGTCGGCAGCACCAGCCCGGGCCATGCATCAGGAGAGTTGGCCCCATGACGCACCCCGATGGTCGCGCGTCTGCGCTGCCACTTCGTCCTTCTCACCTCCGTAGCGGACAGGCGCCGGGTGGTGGTTCCGATGCGTGAGCCGTGGCCCCCCCTACCCCCAGGCGGGTACCGGGCGCCCGACACGCCGCCGTTTGGCGGCTTCGCCGAGCAGGTCATCCTCTACGGGCTGCTGGGCACCGGCACCGCCGGGCTGCTGGCCTGGACCACCGGCCAGCTCGCCGGCCTCGCCTTCGGCCACACCTGGCTCGACCTCAGCCCCACCGACGTCGCCAGCGTGCTGTGGCAGCTCCCCCACCACTGGAACGACCCCCAGCTCGCCTGGCCCGCCCACACCCAGGGGGCGCTGCCCGGCCCGGCCGGCATGTACGCCACTACAGCCACCGTGGTTGGTGGCGTGGCCGGCGG
Organism: Actinomycetes bacterium; assembly: GCA_036000965.1. Taxonomy (NCBI): domain Bacteria; kingdom Bacillati; phylum Actinomycetota; class Actinomycetes; species Actinomycetes bacterium. The sequence goes on along the minus strand of DASYUT010000129.1, from coordinate 49 downwards.
CACCGCGACCGTGATCCGGCACCTGCCGGGCCGGCCGGCTGGGCACCGG
>DASYUT010000128.1 GCA_036000965.1 Actinomycetes bacterium | reverse complement strand
ACGTGTGGGTGCACCACCGGCTCCGCGAGCGGCCGTGACGGCCCAGGGACAAGGCAGGTCGCCATGCAGCTGGAGGGGCACGTCGCCATCGTCACCGGCGCCGGGCGTGGCATCGGCCGCGAGACCGCGCGGGTCCTCGCTGAGGAGGGCGCGAGCGTGATGGTCGCGTCGCGCACCGCGTCCGAGCTCGACGAGCTGGTGGGCGCGCTGACAGCACGCGGTCTGCGGGTCGCCGCCCGTCCCTGCGACGTGTCGCACGCCCCGTCGGCGCGATCCCTGGTGCGCTGGACGTCCGAGCAGCTGGGCCACCCCGACATCCTCGTCTGCTCGCACGGCGTGGGCGCCGAACGGCCGTTCCTCGAGCTCACCGAGGAACAGTGGCACGAGACCCTGGCCATCAACCTCACCGGGTGCTTCCTGGTCGGGCAGGCGGCGGCGCGCGCCATGGTGGCCGCGCGCCGGCCAGGACGGATCGTGTTCGTCTCCGCCACCAACGCGCTCGCGTCCGAGCCGCGCGTGAGCGACTACGACGCCAGCAAGGCGGGGCTGCACGGGCTCACCCGCTCGATGGCCCTAGAGCTGGGGCCGCACGGCATCACCGTCAACGCGGTCGCGCCGGGCTGGGTCCGCACCCCCCTCACCGAGCCCTTCCTCACCGACGACCTCCTCTCGGGCCGGCAGGTCGTGAACCCCGTGGGACGGATCGGGGAGCCGGTCGACATCGCCAGGGCGGTGGCCTGGCTGGTCCATCCTTCGAGCTCGTACGTGAACGGCTCGGTGGTGGTGGTCGACGGCGGCCAGGCAGCCATGCTGCCACTGCCTTGGAGCGCCGAGCCGGCGTAACCCACGCCCGGGTGGCAGGATGGGCGGCAGCCTCGGGGTGGCAGGATGGGCGGCAGCCTCGGGGCGGCCCCGTCGCGGGAGGACCTCGGTCAGGGTCGGGCGCAGATCACCGCGTAGTCGTTGACGCTGAACAGGAACGCGCCGCGCGCATCGAGCCGGCGAAGGCCAGCCAGCCAGCCGTCCAGCTCGGCCTGGTCGACCTGGTCGCTTGCCCGCAGCGCCGCAGTCAGGTTGTGGGCGTACCCGTAGCCGAGCTCGCCGGGCTGGAACCGCCGGCTCAGGTTGACCCTGGCCTGCACGTCTTCCACCTCCAGCTGGGAGCGCCCGACGATGTCGACGAGCCGCCGGCCGATGGTGCCGTCGACGGTGTCCATCCAGTCCTGCTGGGTGTCGCAGTAGACCCGGACGAGCCGGCGGGTCAGCTCGAGGTCCTCGGAGGCGAAGACGAGCGTGTCGAAGTCGGAGTGGCTGAGGACGAAGCGGCCGCCAGGGCGCACGATCCGACAGGCTTCGGCGACCAGGGCGTCGGGGTCGCGCAGGCACTCCAGGACGTTGTGGCAGAGCGCCCGGTCGACGCTCGCGCTGGCCAATGGCACCCGGCTGGCAAGATCGGCCTGAACCAGCAGCCGCGGCCCGCTGGGCAGTCGACCCAGCGTCCGCTCGGCGGCGCGCAAGGCGGCGGCGCTGACGTCCAGCCCGAGAAGCTCGAGGTCTGCCTCAGGCAGCCTGCCCGCGATCATCTCGAGGGTCGATCCGGTGCCGCAACCGAGGTCGACGATGCGCTCGCCAGGTGCGGCGCCGAGCAGGTCGGCCAGCCAGCCGAGCCGAGCCGGCACCACCGGCTCGATCATCTGCTCGACCTCGCCGGCGCGGTGGGCGGCCGACGGCCCGCTCGGCGGCGGCTCGGTCACCCCTGCCATGCCCAGGCACCTCCCGTGCGGCTGCGGCGTGCGAGCGCAGGCGCCGCCAGCGGGCGGGCTGAGCACCTGCTCAGCAGTCCTGTCCGTAACCTGACGGGAAGGCCCTGGTCGCTGGCCCGGGCTACGGGCAGCACCTCTGGTGACCTGCTAGGCGCCCGTGCCGTCGGCGCGGCGCTCCAGGCCCACCTTGAGCTGCCAGGCCTGCAGGACGACGTCGCGGACCAGGGCCGGCCCGGTCCCCTTGACCAGGTAGGCGTAGGCGCCGGCGACCCGGGCGCTGTGCTCCCACTCGTCGTAGGCGGTGAGGATCAGGACCTGGGTGAGCGGCAGCGCCTGCTTGATCTGGCGGGTGGCCGCGATCCCGTCCATCACCGGCATGCGAAGGTCCATCAGCACCACGTCAGGCGCCAGCTCGGTGGCCCGGGACACCCCGGCGGCGCCGTCGGCCGCCTCGCCGACGATCTCGATCCCCTCGTCCTCGAGCAGCTCGCGCAGGCCCTGACGGACCTCGGCGCAGTCGTCGACCAGCAGCACCCGGGGTACCGCGGCGCCTGGCCCGGAGCCTGTGCCCGCGTCCGCGTCCGCCCGCGGGGCGCCCGCATGGGATGCCGCGTCCACCACCCCCTCACCAGCCGACTCCCGTGCGGGACTCTAGCCCCTTTCGGCCGTGGAGCACCAGACGGCCCGTCCCGGGGGCACGTCCCAACTGTATGAACGACTGCGCGGCTCACCGCCCAGATCCCGCTGGCCAGCACCCGTGGCGGGACGCGGACGCCGGTAGCTCCGACAGCGCTGTCTGGCAGGAGCGGCTGCCACCGGTCAGACCGTGGTCGGATAGGGCTGACCACCGCCTGCGGTGAGCCTGCGGGCCGGGACCCAGGCGCCGGTGAACCGTCGAATCCCACATCCGCAGCATCCTGATCAAGCTCGACCTTGCAGCCACCGATGACGACCACCGCCGGGTGCTGGCCGTCCTCACCTACCTTCGCTCCTGAGCCAACGCCAACCTGTCCAGCATCACTGCTGCTCAGGAACGCCGCCGCCGGGCGTGTTGGACCTTGGGGAGCTCGAGCGCACCCGGGCTGGTCCTATGTGGAGCCTCCGCCGGTCACGGCGGCGCCCTGTTCGGCGGCGGCGGAGGTCAACAGTGCCGCCTGCTGCCACATCGCCACCCCCAGGGCGATCAGCACTGGCAGGAACAGCAGGAACCCCAGCAGCACGGCGAGGAAGGCCGCCTCGGCAGCCAGCATGAGGAGGTCCCTACGAGCAGCAGCGCGCTCACCGCGCAGGCCCAGCCGACTCAGCGCGCGTAGACGCCCCCGGCCAGGATCGCCGCCGCCAGCGTCGCCAGGTACAGGCCCATCGCCATGAACGCGCCGAAGAAGAAGGCGTCGGTGGTCTGGCTGGCGGCGGCGAAGGCGGCAAGGGCGACGTTCGACCCGGTGCCCCGGCCGACGGCCGTGCCGACGCCGACCACGACCGCTGGGTACACCGCCCTGATGACGCGAGCAGGCCACCCAGCACGATCGCCTTACCGATGACGACGTCGATGTCGTACAGCCGACAGCCGATAGCGCAGCACCGCGATCGCCGCGCCTATGGGGATCTCCGCCAACGACGCCAGGAACAGGTCGCCGCTGGCGGCGTGCCCGACCAGGCCGGTCAGCTCTAGGACATCCGCAAGGCCGACCCGACCCCGGCTAGCGCCAGCCACTTGAGCTGGCGGCGCTGCACCCCGCCGGCGCGGCGGAACCGGATGACCAGCGAGGCGACCGCGGCGACAACCGTCAGGCCGAGCAGCGGGCTGCCGACCCCCTCGGCGGCTCGCAGGAACCCGCCGCTGCCGCGCAGCCCGAACGGGTTGGCGATCGCTGGCACCTCCGCCAGCGGACCTGGCATCAACGCCCTCGCGGCCAAGGTCAACGCCGAGCCGAGGGCGGCGAGCCCGAGCACGACTCGCCAGCGCGGGCCCGGCACCCGCCCGTCGGGAAACAGCAGGAAGAACAGCACCTGGATGCCGAGGGCCGGGATCCACACCCAGTTCAGGACCCAGGCCGCCAACGCCCCGCCGGGCAGAGGGTTAGACAGGTGCGACTTTGACGCCACGCAGAGATTAGAGGAGTGGACCCGCTTGGCTCACGAGCGCTGATGCATCATCGCTTGCCGCCGTGCGTGGAAATCGTCGGCCGTGCGGATCGGCGGTCTCGGCAGCGCGCAATGCGGCGAGGCACTTGGCGGGGCCGTCCCTCACCAGTGCGGCCATGAGATCGGCCCATGATGCGTAGAGACCAAACACGGCTACCGTGCGCTCGAAGCCGTCACTGAGCAACGCGAACCTTCGTACCTCACCAGGGCCTGTACCGATAGAGCGACTGCCCGTGACGCTGTGGTAGGCGGCGGTCGGGTCGTTGCTGGCGATCCAATAGCCGTCTTCAGCATTGCGTAGCGCCCGTTCGGTTTCCACAAGGGAGGCAAGCATCTCGCGGTATCGTGGGCTGTGGTAACCTCCGCCGTTGCGTAGGTGTACGCGGAGCCGCTCACGTAAATCGGGCGCGATCTGCGCCAAACGGCGGTCGCTTTGATGAGTGACGCCCTGGTCGGTTTCCAGTAGCAGAGCAGTATCGCCCAGCAGGAGATAATCGAGCGCGTTACCCCTGCGTCGGACCAATGCGACCGTTGCGGAAGGGCCAAGAACGCTACGAGCCTTTCCGGCTGGGCATGCGGCCTCATGCTCGGCGGTTACCGAGCTGATAGCTGCCGCGACTGCGGGCGGAAGGTCGATGGCTTGGTCTGCGAGGGCGGCGGCGATGCCGGCGCTCAACCGACCGACGTACCAGCCCGCGTCGCGGTCACAGCATGAGGGTAGGCCGGGCGGAACGCTGGAGCCGTCGAGCACCCAGGCGGCCGAGCCCACGGCGGCGACAAGATCCTCATTGTTGGTCTTTCCCGGCCGTGGCACGGTAGCGAAGGCCACGTGTGTCGTGCCCGCCGGAATGCCGTTCCCCAGTTCCGCTTCGACCTGCTGGGTGGCTCCTAGCATTTCGCTCCGTTCAGTGCGTTCTTGGTGCAATGAGTGCTTCACTGGAGAGAATGCGAAGCGGTGTTCGCGTGAACGTGCATGAGACTACCATCGAGAAGGGTTCACTACCTACCGCCTGATGGAGTTGGCGTAGGTTGCTCGGCTTGGTGAGGAAGTCTACGGCGCCCCGAGAGCCAACGGCGTGAACACCGGCGATCAGTAGGAACGGGCGTCGATCATCGGGCCGGTGGAGGCGAGCGACATACGCGAGATCCTGATTCGCAGGGAAGTCAAGGTCGAGCGGTGATCCCAAGCTGTTCCCAGTGTTTCGCTCAGTCAATCGCCATCGGCCATTTTCGTCAGGGACGAAGGAAAAATGTGGGTCGCAGGCGATGATGTCTGCGATGACCTGTGAGCATTTCGGGCCGCAGATGACACAGAGCGCGGCATAGCTCAAGTCGATTTCACCCGTCGGAGAGACGTAGTGGAAGGCTGGTTCGAGTACGAGCCTACGCAAGAACTGCGCGAGGGCGTCTGCTGCCTCGAAATCCTCTTGGGTAATTACGTACCGGCCAGTCCCGAGGGTCCGCAGTGGCATGGTGATGGTAGGTCGCGTACCACCGAAGAAGCTGGTCGCCGTGTGCCGGTCGATGAGGTTCTCAGATGACGTTCCGGGCTCGGCGCTCCCGCTGGCCTGGTCGACCGTCCCGTCCTGTGACGGCACGAGTCGAAGTCCTCGACGGCTCCTGGATACGCTGTTGGAGCGGCGATCTCGCGTCCGCCGCTGTCGCTGCTGTGCACGTTCGATGACGACCTCTTGGTAGATGGCCAGCAGGCGGCCATCGGCTTTGAGGGCCCCATCGCAGCGTCGTACGAACTCCTCGGAGGCGGATGCCTTGCCGAGTTCCACCTGGGCCAGATGCGTGCGCGAGAAGAGGATCATCTCGGCGAGTTCTTCTTGGATTATGCCTAGCTCTTCCCGCCGTTGCCGGACTGCGGCGCCGAGCCGGGCAGCTTGCGAGGCTGACGGGTCCAGAGGCTTCGGCGGGCGGGCCATGACGCTCTCCCCAGGTTTGTTTGTTGGTTGGCAACCTATCGGGGTTTGTCGCCATCGACAACCTCCCTGAACAGGCGTTTCCATGCCGCAGTACTCGGCGGACGGCGTGGCCGACGGGTCGAGGGTCCGGGCCTGGCTGCGGTGGGATTGCCTCCTGCCAGGTCCGGCCGGCCAGCTACCGGTGAACGAGGAGGAACGGGAGTTGTGCTCGATGCGGCCAGCGTGCTCGTTGGGGCCATGCTGGGCGCGCTGGTGCTGGGGCTGGCGTCAGCCGTGACCCTGGACCGCGACATCGAGGCGGCCGAGCGGGCGCTGCGGTGGTTGGCTGAGCGCGAGCAGGAGATCGAGCGGCGTGTTCCTGCGCCTCGCACGGTGGAGGGCGGCCAGCGCGCGGACGCTGCGGCTGATGCGGTCGTTGCACGGCGCGTCGCCACCCGGGGCGGGCGGCATGCCGCGACCCAGGGTGGACGCCGGTCGGCGGGTGGCCTCCGGCATCTGAAACGCCGGATGGCCGGGGCGGGCGCGTGGCTGTTGGCCGGGGTGTGGCCGCGTGGAGGCCGCTGACTGTGAGGGCGTGGCCGGATCGTGGTCGCGGTTGGGCCGCTCGCCCGCTGCCAGCGCGGCGGGGCGGGCTGGAGCGGGATGGCAGGTCGCCCGGGCGATCCAAATCGCCGAGGTGTTCGGCCCGGCGGGGTGCCGCCCGCCGGGCTGGGACCGGGGGAGGTCTCGGCGGCGCGGTGGGAACTGGCGCTCGGCGCTGTGGGTGGAGGCGGTCGCGCTGGGGTTGCCGGTGCCTTCGGAGGTGCCCGCCGCGATCCACGCCCTGTGGGCGTGGTCACGGGAGCTGGCCGTACCGTAGCCGCTGGTCGTCAGGCTGGGGAGCGCCAACCCCGAGGGCGAGGTGACGGCTCCCTCAACCTCGGCTGCTCCCCACGGTGGAAGCGTCCTCGGTCTCCACGCGGACCAGGGACGCTTCCCCCGCAGGAGGAGGACACTCTTTCGATGGCCGTATCCTACGCCGCGGCCACCCTCGACCAAATCGATGTTGCGTTCGACGATCCCCACGCGGTCGCCAGCGCCGCCGGTTCTGCTTCCAGGTCACGCTGCGGCGCGATGAAGGCAGGAAACCGCTGGTCGCCCGCTTCGGCGGCATCCCGCTCCAACGCCAGCGCACCGCCGTCATCACCGATCGCACGCCGGTCATGGCCACCACCCGGCGCAACGAGCTGCTCCACCGGCTCCTCGCCGGACGGTGTGAGCTGTGCGAGGGACGCACCGGACTGCAAGTCCACCACGTCCGCAAACTCGCCGGTCTCAACAAGCCAGGACGGCTGGAACGGCCGTCGTGGGTGCGCCTGATGGCCATGCGCAAGCGCAAGACCCTCGTGGTCTGCGACCGCTGCCACCAGGACATCCACGCAGGACGGGCCACAGCCACCACCCGGAACTGAGCACCGGAGAGCCGTGTGCGGGGAAAGCTCGCCAGCACGGTTCGGGAAGGGGCCGACGGAACAGGACCCCAACCACGGGCACCACGTCGGCGGCCTACTTCACTCTGAGCAGGGCGGGGCCCGGTGACGGGCCCTGCCTATCCGACCGCCCACATTGACCTGACCGTCACCCTGGTCGGCGACCAGCACGACGGTTCGTATGTTTCGGGCGTGCCCTGCCTACGTCCCGCCTGCGGCGGGTGGGGCGTCCCCGCGTCCCGCGCCGCGGCAGGCCAGGCCCACCCACGTCCCTGCGTCCCCGCCCGCGGCGGGTCGGGCTACGGTAGTCGGGCGTACGGTATCGTGTCCCGGCCGGTGCCAGCGGCGGGCGCGGCCTGGTGACCGACGGAGCGGAGCGGCATGAGGGGTGAGGGCGTTGGCGGTTGAGCCGCGCGCGGCCTCCGCGGGCGGCAAGGTGACCACCATGGCCGACGCCGTCCGGGAGTTGGTGCGCGACGGCGACACGCTGGCCATCGAGGGGTTCACCCACCTCATCTCGTTCGCGGCCGGCCACGAGGTGATCCGCCAGCGCAAGCGCGACCTCGTCCTGTGCCGGCTCACCCCCGACGTGGTCTACGACCAGATGGTCGGCGCCGGGGTCGCCCGCAAGCTGGTGTTCTCCTGGCTCGGCAACCCGGGCGTGGGGTCGCTGCACGCGATCCGGCGCCGGGTCGAGCAGGCCGACCCGGCCCCGCTCGAGCTCGAGGAGTACTCCCACTTCGGCATGGTCGGCCGCTATACCGCGGGCGCGGCGAACCTGCCGTTCTACCCGCTGCGGTCCTACTTCGAGACCGACCTGCCCGCTGTGAACCCGAACATCCGGCCGGTCGCCTCACCGTTCGGCGGGGAGACGGTGTACGCGGTGCCGCCGCTCACCCCCGACGTGACCATTGTCCACGCCCAGCGGGCCGACGCTGGCGGCAACGCCCAGGTCTGGGGCCTGACCGGCTGCCAGAAGGAGGCGGCGTTCGCCGCCAGGCGGGTCATCGTGGTGGTCGAGGAGCTGGTGGGGGAGGAGGTGGTGCGCGCCGACCCCAACCGGACCCTCGTCCCGGGCATGAAGGTCGACGCCGTGGTCGTCTGCCCCCGGGGCGCCCACCCCTCCTACGCGCAGGGCTACTACGACCGCGACAACCGCTTCTACCTGGAGTGGGACCGGATCAGCCGCGACCCCGAGCTGCTCGAGGCATGGCTGAAGGAGTGGGTCCACGGCACCGCGACCCACGCCGAGTACGTCGACAAGCTCGGCGAGGCGCGCTGGCGGGAGCTCACCCCCGGCCCGGCCCTGGCCGGCCCCGTCGACTACGGGGACTACCGGTGAGCGGCGCGGGCGGCGGCAGCGGGGGACCACCGGTAAGCGGCGCGGGCGGCGGCAGCGTCGGAGCACCGGGATCTGGCTGGTCGCGGTCGGAGATGCTGGTCGTGGCGGGGGCGCGCGCGCTGGCCGGCCGGCGCGTCTGCTTCGTGGGCATTGGGCTGCCCAACATCGCGGTCGCGCTCGCCCAGCGGACCGTCGCGCCCGATGTCGAGCTGGTCTACGAGTCGGGGGTGTACGGCGCCCGGCCCGCCCGCCTGCCGCTGTCCATCGGCGACCCCTGCCTGGTCACCGGCGCCACCGCGGCGATGAGCATGGTGGAGCTGTTCCAGTACTACCTTCAGGGCGGGCTGATCGACGTCGGGTTCCTCGGCGCGGCCCAGCTCGACCGGTACGGCAACATCAACACCACCGTGATCGGCCCCTACGACCACCCCAAGGTGCGCCTGCCCGGCTCCGGCGGGGCGTGCGAGATCGCCATCAACGCGCGCGAGGTGTTCGTGCTGATGCGCCAGTCGGCCCGCTCGTTCGTGGAGCGGGTCGACTTCCAGACCAGCCCAGGCAACCTCGGCGGGGCCGCCCTGCGGGCCGCCCAGGGCTGGCAGGGCCGGGGGCCGTCGGTGGTGGTGACCGACCTTGGGACCTACCGGTTCGACGCCGACACCGGCGAGATGGTCCTGGCCACCGTGCATCCTGGGGTCACCGTCGACGAGGTGCGGGCGGCGACCGGCTGGGACGTGCGGGTGGCCGGCGACCTGGCCACCACGCCCGCCCCGACCGGCGAGGAGCTCCGCCTGATCCGCGAGGAGCTCGACCCCCAGCGCATCTATGTCAAGTAGCCACGTCTTCCATCGGGTCCCGGGCGGCCTGCCGCGAGTGGCCCGGGCCAGGGGCGCGCAGGTGTGGGACGCCGACGGCCGTCGCTACCTCGACGGGGCCGGCGGCGCGGTCGTGGTCGGCGTCGGCCACGGCGACGAGCGGGTCGTCGAGGCGATCCGCACGCAGGCGCTCGCGGTCGCCTACGCCCACGGCACGATGTTCACCTCCGACGCGCTCGAGGCCTACGCCGCCGAGTTGGCCGAGGTGGTCCCGGTCGACGACGCCCGCGTCTACCCGGTGTCAGGGGGGAGCGAGGCGATCGAGACCGCGCTGAAGATGGCCCGCGCCTACCACCTGGCCCGAGGCGAGGACCGCCACAAGGTGATCGCGCGGTGGGGCTCCTACCACGGCAACACCCGGGGCGCCCTGGACGTGTCCGGGCGGGAGCCGCTGCGCCGCCCCTACCTGCCCTGGCTCGGGCAGGCCAGCCACACGCTGGCCGCCTACGAGTACCGCTGCCCGTTCCCGGACACCCATCCCGACGGCTGCGGGCGGCGCTACGCCGACGCCCTCGAGGCCGCCATCGTGCGGGCCGGGCCGGGGACAGTGGCCGCGTTCGTGGCCGAACCGGTCGCCGGTGCCGCGCTGGGGGCGGCGGTGCCGCCCGACGACTACTGGCCGGCTGTGGCCGAGGTGTGCCGGCGTCACGGCGTGCTGCTCGTCGCCGACGAGGTGATGACCGGGTTCGGCCGCACCGGCCGCTGGTTCGGCTGCGACCACTGGGGCGTCCGTCCCGACGTCCTGGCAGCCGCCAAGGGCGCTGCGTCGGGCTACTGGCCGCTCGGGCTGGCGGTGGCCAGCGGCCCGGTCCACGACACCATCGCCGGGACCGGGTTCACCCACGGCCTCACCTACTCCCACCACGTGGTCGGGGCGGCCGCCGGCCGGGAGGTGCTGCGCATCCTGCGCCAGGACGGGCTCGTGGAGGCGGCCGCCGGCAAGGGCAAGCGGCTCCTGGCCGAGCTCGAGGCACGGCTCGCCGGCCATCAGCGGGTCGGGGACGTGCGCGGCCTCGGGCTCATGGTCGCCGTCGAGCTGGTCGCCGACCGGGCCAGCCGCGCGCCGTTCCCGCGCTCGGCGCAGGTCGCCGAGCGGGTCGTGGCCGCAGCCCGCGACCGGGGCCTGTTGCTGTACTCCTCGACCGGCTGCGCCGACGGCACCGAGGGCGACCTCGTCATGCTCGGCCCGCCGTTGGTGGCCACCGACGCCGAGGTCGAGGAGATGGCCGCCACGACCGCCGCCGCGGTCCAGGCGACCACCGGGTGATCCGAACGCCGCCGGGCTGCGCACCCAGCCGGGGCCTGCGCACCCCCACCGGAGGGCTCACCACCAGCGGGCCCGGAGGGCGGTGATGACCGCGCCGCCACCCTCCTCCTCCCACTCCTCCGGCGCGACGAGCAGCTCGAGGCCCTCCACGGCCAGCACCCGGACCGTCTGGTCGGCCCGCATCGGCCCGCTGTTGCTGCGCGCCCGCCACAGCGCACCGTCCAGCAGCACCCAGCCGGTCCGGCCGACCGCCCGCCGGACGGTGGCCCGCCGGCCGACCAGCCCCTCGGCGCCGAGGATGCTGGGGGCGCGCCAGGCCCGCCAGGCCCGCCACCCCAGCCAGGCCAGCCCGGTGAACAGGCACAGCCCCATGGCCAGCGCTCCGGTGAGCATCACGGTCTGGTCGAACGTGTGGATGAGGCCCGCCGCTACGCCGGTCGCGATGGTCACGTCCATGCCGCGCTCCTCTCCTGATCGCCTTGCCACACAATCGTGACGTGCCGGGCCGCGTTGTTCTGTGCGCTCGGACACACCCCTGGTGTCGCCTCGGCGACACCAGGGGTGTCAGCCCGCGCTGGGGGAGGGGGCGACGGCGTCGGCGAGCCAGTCGGCGACCTCGACCGGGGTGGTGGCGTGCGGGGCCAGGCGCACCCACCCGCCCCGTTCGGAGACCACCAGGCCAGCTGCGGCGAGCCGGGCGACCAGCTCGGCCGGGTCCCACCCGGGGACCCGGAACGACAGGATGCCAGCCCGCTCCGCAGGCGTCCGCCAGGGCGCCAGCACCTCGGCACCGGCCCAGCGGACCGCCAGCTCCAGGGCGCGGACGCGGTGGGCGATGGCCGCCTCGATCGCGGCGATGCCGGTCTCTTCGACCAGCTCCAGCGCGGCCGCCAAGGCGCTGGCGGCGAAGGGGTTGAAGACCGTGAGCGAGAACCGCTCGGCCCCGGCGAGCGCCGGCTGGGGGGTCGGGTGGGCCAGCTCGAACGTGTCCTCGACGCCGGTCCAGCCGGACAGGACCGGCTGGAGGCGGTCGAGGGCCCGCGCCGAGCAGGCGAGCAGCGCGCTGCCGAACCCTGCACGCAGCCACTTCTGCCCACCGGACACGAGCACGTCGGCGGGCTCGAGGGTGGTCCGCACCGCGCCGAGTCCCTGGATCGCGTCCACGACCAGGAGGGCATCGCCGGCCGCCTCGCGCAGCGTGTCGAGGTTGGGCCGGAAGCCGGTCTGGTGGTCGACCTGGCTCACCACGACGGCGGTCGTCTGCCGGTCGACCAGCTCGGCCACCCGGTCGGCGGTGACCCGCCCGTCTGGGGCGGCGAGCCAGCGCACCTCCCCGCCGCGGACGGCGACCGCCCGGACCCATGGGTAGCGGTTGGCCGGGAACTCGCCCGCCGGCACCACCACGTTGCCGGCGGGCAGGCCGAGCGCGGCGGCGAACAGTCCCGCGCTGGTCGACGGGATCAGGGTCACCTGGTCCAGGCAGGTCCCGAGCAGGCGCGCGGCCCGCTGCCTGGCCGCTGCCGTGCCCGCGTCCATCTGGTCGAGGGTCCCCGGCTGGGCCGCGTGCACCCGCCCGGCCGCCGCGGCCAGGGCGGCCACCACCCGGCGGGAGGGCGGGCCGACCCGGGCGAAGTCGAGGTAGCCGGGCGGCTCGCCGAACTCGGCCAGGTAGCCGCCAGGCATCGTCCCAGGCCGGCCGGGCGGGTCAGCCACGGCTGCCACCGATGAGCACGCACTGCTTCGAGGCCGCCGTGCAGTCCGACACCCGGGGCACCCCCTCGGTCCACCCTTGCACCCTGAACCCTACCGCGACCGGGGGACAGCCGGCGCGGGCGCGGGGGGCGCCAGGGGAAATCCTCTGGCAGACCCACGGAGAAGCTCTGGCAGACCACGGACGGGTCGGCGAGCAGGTAGCCGATGCGCACGCCTGGCAGACCCACGGGGGAAGCTCTGCCAGACCCACGGGGGAAGGTTTGGCAGAGCCAGGCGGATGCTCTGACAGAGCCAGGGGGAATGCTCTGGCAAAACCAGGGGGAATCCGCTGGCACAGCGGTCACCGGGTCGCCGCGCCGCTACCGGCGGCGCACCCGGTCGCTCATCCGGCGGGCCTGCCCGCGGGCGAGCACGAGCAGGCGGCGGGCCCAGGCGAACTCGGTGGCCAGCAGCGCGAGCCCTGCGATGATGACGAGCAGGCCCGGGCCGGGCAGGAACAGGAGCACGATCCCCACGATGACCAGCGAGAAGCCGACGACGGTGACGCTCACCAGCCTCGCGCCCTTGACCAGGGCCCGGCCGATGGTCGAACCCGGTCTCGTGGTCAACGGCTCATCTCCCGACCGGTTCCGGCCCGGGGTCTGGCAACGATGCGCCGGCCCGGGCCGTCGACCCGGCCCGGGCCAGGTCGTCGGCGGACACGACGCCGACCAGGCGGCCGTCTTCGCCCACCACCAGCGCGGCGCCCTGCCTGCGCTGGGCCAGGCGCCGGAGCAGCTCCACCACCGGCTCGCCCGGGCCGCTGGTCACCACCGCGGCCGCCGGCGTGGCTACGGCGCCCACGCGGACCGCCGGCCGCAGCTCGGGCGGCACCCGCAGCAACGCGGCCAGGGTGACCAGCCCGGCCGGACGACCGTCGAAGTCCTGCAGCGGGAACGCGCGCAGGCGGTGGCGCACGGCGTGGCCGCCCAGGAACGCCTCGACCGTGAACCAGGCCGGTCCCAGCGGCGGGTCGGGGAGCATCACGTCGCTGGCCCGCAGGTGCCCGAGCCCGCGCTCGAGCTCCGCCTGCCCGCCCTCGGCCCGCGCCGCGGTGAAGACGAACCAGCCGACCAGGGCGTTCCAGATCCCGCTGGCGCTCCCGAGGGCCAGCTGGACCACTCCGAGCGCCACCAGCCCGAGGCCGATGACCCGCCCGGCGGTGGCCGCGGTCACCGCGGCGCGCGCGGGATCGCCGTGCCGGCGCCACAGCAGGGCGCGCAGGATCCGCCCGCCGTCGAGCGGGGCGCCCGGGAGCAGGTTGAACACGGCCAGCACGGCGTTCATCCCGGCCAGCCAGAGCGCGACCGCGGCGGGCAGCCCGCCCAGGCCGACAACGGGCAGGGCGGCTGACGCCAGCCCGAACCCGAAGGCGAGCACGAGGCTGGTGAGCGGTCCGACCGCGGCGATGCGCAGCGCCGTGCTGGGGTTGGGCGCATCGCCGTGGATGCGGGCCACCCCGCCGAAGATCCACAGGGTGATGTCCTGCACCTTCAGCCCGGCCTGCCTGGCCACGAGCGCGTGGCCGAGCTCGTGAGCCAGCACCGAGGCCAGGAACAACCCGCCGGTGACCAGGCCGGCGACCCAGTAGGCGGGGCCGGCGTACCCGGGGAAGGCAGCCGGGAGCACGCCGGCCGCCAGCGACCAGCCGATCAGCGCGGTGACGGCGGCGGCGCCCCAGCCGACCCTGACCCGGAACCCGGCGATGCCGAAGCCCGGCCCTGGGCCTGGACCCGGGCGCGCGGTGGTGGCGGAGGTGGTGTGACGGTCCATCGACTAGTCCCTTCGGCTCAACTGGCTGCCGGCTGCAGCGCCGAAGGTCTCTCCCGCCCCGGAGGGCCGGCGCACCGGGCCGAGGCCGTGATGACGACGCGCCGTGAACGCTGGGGTACTCCCCTTCACCCATGATGGTAGCGTCACGGCCGTCAGGCTGCCGTAAGGAAGTCCTGCAGCAGGGCCACCGGACCAGGACCCGGCCTGGCGGCGCGAGCGGGTCACTGCACGGAAGCGCCCGGGGTGGGCACGATGCCGGCGAGCCGTGTGCTGTGCCGCAACCGCTCCAGGCAGCGTGCGCGGGTCGGGCCGATGCTGCCGACCGGCATGCCGAGGGCCGCGCTCACCTGCTCGTAGGTCGGCACCGGGTCGGCGGTGAGCACGCGCAGCAGCCGCTGGCAGCGGGACGGCAGCTCCTCGAGGGCGGCCCGCAGCAGGGCCACACGCTCGGCCGCGAGCACGTCGTCCTCGGGCGTGGGCAGCAGCGGCTCGCGGACCTGCAGGCCGGTCTCGTCGTCGGTGAGCACGTGACGGTGGTCGCGGCTGAGGGTGCGCAGGCACTCCCGGCGCGCGGTGGTCGCCAGCCACGCGCCGACGTGCTCAGGCTCGCGGATCCTCCCGAGGTTCTGTACGAGGTTGAGCCAGGTCGTCTGGATGACGTCGGCGGCGTCGGCCTCGCGCAGCCGGTGTGCCCGCGCCACCGCCCACAGCATCCCGGTGAACCGCTCGACGAGCGCGTCCCAGGCCCGCTGGTCTCCTGCGGCGGCGGCCCGGACGAGATCGCCGGTCTCCTCCATCAGCTGCACTCCCTTCGAGAGAGCCGGTCGAGAAGGCACAGTAGAGGCAGAGTCGTCGTAAGAGCATCGTAAGTCGTGAGAGCATCGTAAGGGGTATGGTCCAGGGCATAAGCTCCAGGACATGAAGCTCAGGGCATGGTCGTCCGAGTTCAGGGCACAGTCGTCCGAGTTGAGGGAACGGTCGTCCGAGTTCCAGGGCATGGTTCCAGGGCATGGTCGTCCCCGCCCAGCGTAGCGGGGAACGCGCGGCGGTTCGTTCGCGGACCCGACACCGGCACTGTCACGCCCCCCACGACACTCCGGCGGATTGACGGCGATACCCGACGGATTAGGATGCAGGCGCCGCAAGCCGACAAACCCCGCGAGGCGGAGGGCGGAGCCCATGACGACGAGCCATACCCTCACGCTGAGGCGCTCGAGCACCATCCAGGGCAACGTCCTGGCCGGCTTCAACAAGCCCCACCAGGCGTTCGTGTTCCTCACCTTCCCGGGGCGCGAGCCCGCCCGCCGGTGGCTGGCCGGGCTCGCCCCCCAGGTCACCTCGACCACCGAGGTGACCGACTTCCGGGCCGAGCGTCGCGCCGCCGCGCCGGGCCGGGCGCCGTCCGCGGTCTGGGTGAACCTGAGCTTGACCGCCTCGGGGTTGCGGATCCTGCTGGACCTGGGCCGCAACCCCGGCCTCGCGGCCGACCTGCGGAGCTACCCGGCGTTCTGGGCGGGCCCGTCGGGCATCCGCCCCGACGAGCAGTCCCGGCCCACCTACGCCCTGCTCGGCGACGTGGGCGGCGACGGGCCCAGGAACTGGGTGGTCGGGGGGCCGAACACGCCTGCGGTCGACGCGCTGCTGACCGTCGCGGCCGACGACCCCGGGGACCTCGGCGACAGGCTCGGGGACCTCCGCGAGGCTGCCGGGGCCCTGCGGGTCACCGTGGCGCGGGAGCAGCACGGGCGCAAGCTCGTGGACCCCGCGGGCCAGATCACCAGCCGGGAGCCGTTCGGGTTCGCAGACGGCATCTCGCAGCCGGGCGTCCGGGGCTTCACCCGGGCGACCGTCCGGGACGGACATGCAGAGGACGCCAAGCATCCCGGCTCCCGGATCGTCGCCGCCGGCGAGTTCGTGCTCGGCCTCGAGCGCGAGCCGGAGGCGCCGGCAGACGCGCCCGACGGCCCGCCCGAGCCCCCGGCCTGGATGCACGGCGGGTCGTTCCAGGTGTTCCGCCGCCTGGCCCAGGACGTGGCCGGCTGGCAGGCGCACATGCGCGAGCTCGCCAAGCGGCACTTCCCGGCCGGGCCGGACGACGTCGTGGCCGCCAAGGCGGTCGGGCGCTGGCCCGACGGCACCCCCCTGGCCCTGCGGCCGCAGGCGCCCGGCAACGACCCGCGCAACGACTTCGGCTACGCCGACGACCCCGAGGGGTTCAAGACCCCCCGCTTCGCCCACATCCGCAAGACCAACCCGCGCGACGACGCGCCCGGCGCCCATGCCCGCCGGATCCTGCGGCGCGGCATCCCCTTCGACGACCCTCCCGAGCGCGGGCTGCTGTTCAACGCCTACATGGCCAGCATCAAGCGCCAGTTCGAGTTCCTGCAGTGGCGGTGGGCCAACGAGCCGACGTTCCCCTCGGACAAGCTGGACCAGCCCGGCCCGCTGACCCGCGACGGGGCCGACCCGTTGATCAGCCCCGGCGCGGGACCCTGCGTGCTCCGCCGCCAGGGTCCGCCGCCCGATCGGCTCGAGCTCGACCTGCGCCGCTTCGTGCGCACCACCGGCGCGGTGTACGCGTTCGCGCCCTCGATCCCGGCCCTCGCGTGGCTCGCCGAGGGCGCACCCCCGCCATAGGCCAGGAGTGCGCACCCCGCCATGAGGCAGAACGCTGCTCGGGCATCGGCGTCGCGTGCCAGCACGCCGGGCGGGCAGGAGGCCGGGAGCACGTGCTGTGGGCACTCGACCCGGGTGCTGGGTCAGGCGGCGCCGAGCTGGCCGGCGGCCAGGTCGGTCTGGCGCAGCAGCGCGTCGACGTCGACGGCCGCGTCCCTGACGGTGTCCGGGAGCGGCGGGAGCCCCGGGTCTGGGCTGGTCAGCCGCAGCCCGGTCAGCCGCTCGTAGGCGTGCCGGTACTCGAGGACCGGCGCCTGCTCGTACAGGCCGCGGTACAGGTCGGCGGCTTCGGCGCGGGCCGCGGCCTCCTGGGTCGGGTCGAGCCGCCAGACCGTGTCGAGCAGGGCGGCCCGCTGGTGCGGCTCGGTCCAGGACGGCTCCAGGACCCGGAGCTGCCGCACGGCCGCCCGCGGGTGGGTGCGTCCGAGGGCGACCTCGAGGCGCCATGCCAGCAGGCAGGCCCGCAGCTGGATGTCGCGGTTGTTGCCGCGGCTGGCGATCTGCAGCGCCTCCTGGTTCAGCCGCTCCGCCCGCCGCAGCCGTCCCCGCCGTGCGTGCAGGCGGGCGTGGTGGTGCAGGCAGTAGCAGAGGTAGAAGGAGGCGTCGAGCATGCGGGCGAGCGCCGTCGCGCGGGCGAACAGCCGCCGGGCGTCGTGCTCGCGCCCCTCGGAGGCCGCGGCCGCGGCCAGGCTCGCCATCCGGTTGGCCATGCTGGTCCAGTCGCCCAGCTCGGCGGCGACCCCGAACGCGTGGGCGAAGCAGCTGGTGGCGCGGGGGTGGTCGCCCTGGAGCAGGTAGACCTCGCCCAGGTTGCCGATGACGACGGCGGCGGTCTGCCGGTAGCCGATCTCCTCGGCGGTGGCCAGCGCGCGCAGCCAGCAGGCCACGGCATGGACGTGGTCGCCCCGGGCGAAGTGGACCGACGCGAGGTTGTTGGCCGCGTGGATCAGGCCGCGACGGTCGCCGGCGACGGTCGCGGCGTCCAGGGCCTCCTCCAGGAGCTCCAGCGCCAGCCCGGGCTCCCCGGTGTTCCAGCGCACCAGGCCCATGTGGTTGAGGGCGACGCTGACCCCGGCCAGGTCCCCGGCCTGCCTGGCGATGGCGAGCTGGCGCCCGGCCACGGCCAGCGCCTGGTCGTAGGCGCTCTGGTGGATGAGCGTGTACGCCAGCCGGTCGAGCGCCCGCGACAGCCCCTGCCGGTCACCGAGCCGCTCGAACTCGTTGACCGCTCCCGTGAGCCAGCGGGCCGCCTCCTCGTAGGAGTGGGTGTACATGAACAGGTCGCCCAGCTCGCGCTGGCTGGCGGCCAGCACGGTGCGGTCCCCGGCCCGCTCGGCGGCCCGCATCGCGCGCCGGTAGGCGCTCTCGGCCTCCACCCACCTGCCGGTGAGCTGCCACACCGCGCCGAGCTCGACCAGCACCGCACCGGTCTCGTGCTCGGGGAGGAGCGGGAGCAGGCGCTGGTAGTACTCCACGGCCGCCTCGTTGGCGAAGGCGGCCTTGGCCGCGTCGCCGGCGGCCCGGAACCACCGCCGCTGCTTGTCCACCCGCCGCGTGTGGCCGTAGTGGTGGGCGAGCACGTCGACGAACTGGGCCAGCCGGTCCGGGTAGGCCGCCTCCACGAACTCGCCGACGCGCTCGTGGAGCCGCTCGCGCATCTGGAAGGTGAGGCTCTGGTAGGCGACCTCCTGGATGATGGCGTGCTTGAACCCGTACTCGGGCTCTGGCTCAGCCGCGCGCCGCGGGGTCAGGTCGAGCTCGCCGAGGCGCTCCAGGTGCCGAGTGACCTCGTGGGGCCGGCCGGCTGCCGGGTAGCCCCCCGAGATCCAGCCCGCCCGGAACCAGCGCCCGATCACGCTGGCGACCTTGATGATGGCCTTCTCGGCTTCGCTGAGCTGGTCGATCCGGGCCATCACCAGGCGGTGCAGACCGTCGGGCAGGTCGAGGATGGCGAAGGTGCGGGCGTCGCGCGGGTCGACGCCCCGGGCGTGGACGAAGCTGACCAGCTCCTCCAGGTAGAACGGGTTGCCCTCGCCCCGGGCGACGATCCCGCGGACGATCTCACGCGCGAGGACGGCACCTGGTCCGTAGCGGCGGTGGAGCTGCCGGCCGACCAGCCGCTCGGCGTCGGTGGCGGGCAGCTCGGCCACGCGCAGGTTCGTGAAGTGGGGCAGCCGGGCCAGCCGCGCGAGCGGGGACGGGCCGGAGGCGGTGGCGCGGGCGACCGCGACGACCAGCACCGGCAGGTCGGCGACGTTCCTGGCCAGGAACTCGAGCAGGGTCAGCGACGCCGGGTCGATCCAGTGGCAGTCCTCGAGGACCAGCACGAGCGGTCCGGCGCGGGCGCGGCCGCGCAAACAGCCGAGCAGCAGCGACCGCAGCAGCTCGTCGCGGAGCTGCGGGTCCAGCGAGGCGGTCAGCTCGCTGTCGGCCATGGGCAGGTTCACCACCGGCGCCAGCAGCGGCGCGCGCTGGGGCGAGCCGCTGTCGCGCCGGGCGATCCAGGCGGCGAGCCGCGCCTGCTGCTCGGCGATGGGCAGCGAGGTGTCGAGCTCCAGCAGGCCGCTCCAGATCGAGCGCCAGACCAGGTAGCTCGTTGTCGTGCCATGGGAGCGGCAGGCGCCGCCGTAGGCGGCGAACCCGAGCCTGGCGGCGATGCGGACGACCTCGGCGCCGAGCCGGGACTTGCCGATCCCGGCCTCGCCGGTGAGGCCGACGACCTGCCCGCTGCCGGCGAGCGCCCGCTCGACCAGGGCCCGGGCCGCGGCGACCTCCGCCGCCCGGCCCACCAGGCGCGCCACCGACCCCGACGGCCGGGCCATGGGCTCGACCCGGTCGCGCACCGCCCGGACCGCCCAGACGTCGATCGTACTGGCCTTGCCCTTCACCGTGACCGGCTCGAGGCGGTCCTGGATGGCCGTCTCGGCCACCCGCTCGTGGGTCGCAGCGTCGACGAGGAGCTGGCCGGGCCGCGCGGCCTCCAGCAGCCGCGCGGCCAGGTTCACCGAGTGGCCGATGGCGGCGTACTCGCGCCGGGTGTCGGAGCCGACCTCGCCGCAGTAGGCGTGGCCTGTCGTGACCCCGGCGGCCACCGCCCCGTCCGGCAGCCCGAGCAGCTCCAGGCAGCAGCGCACCGCGCGCTCCTCGTCGTCCTCGTGGCTGACGGGCGCGCCGAACAGCGCCACCAGCAGGCTCCCCTTGTCGCCGGTGTCGACCTGGCGGAGGTGGCCCTTGTAGCGGTCGATGCTGCGCACGGCCGCGGCCATGTAGCGCTGCAGGCGGGCCACGGCCGCCGGGTCGTCGTCGGCCAGGTCGGGGAGCCCGACGAAGGCGACGGTGACCTTGCGGTGCTCGTTCACCAGGCCCCGCCTCCCGGCCCGCAGGCGTTCGGCGATGTCGGGGTGCAGGAACGGCACCAGGCGGGCCGTGGGGACCCCGTCGACGGCCTGCAGCGGGCGGGGCGGCACCCGCCGGGTCAGGTCGCCCACGAGGTGGCAGTCGCCGCGCCGGTCCACGACCCGGACGCCGAGGTCGTCCTCGACCAGCCCGCCGTCCACGACGACCTCGCCCTCGGCGGCGTGGCGCTCGGCTGCGGCGGCCCGGTCCAGGGCCTGGCCCGCGAGCACGTACTCGAGCCGGATGGCGGGGTCGCCCATGATCGTGGGCAGCACCGGACCGGCCGCGAGCCCCGCCCGCATCGCCAGGCCGAACCTGCCGGCTCTGGTGTCGACGACCTCGAACCCGGCCATGGCCGCCTGCATGTCCAGCGCGCACCGGATCGCCCGCCGCACCGTCGCCCGGCGGCTGCGCCGGTCGTAGACGAACAGGGCGGTGATCGCGTCGCCGGCGAACTTCGCCACGCTCCCGCCGTACCGGGAGACGCGCTCGATCATCGACCCGAAGTAGCCGTTGAGGATGCCGGTGAGCTGCTCGGTGCCGTACCGGCCGACCCGGGCGAGCGCCTCGCTCATGGTGGTGAACCCGGCGATGTCGGCGAACAGCACCACGCAGTCGACCCGGTCGGTGCGGGCCAGGGGCAGCTCGTCCGGGTTGTCGAGCAGGGTCCGCACGACGTAGTCGGGCACGAACGAGCGCCATGCCAAGCTCACGAGGTCCTCCTCGGGGCTCGGGCTCCCCGGGCGCCGGCGGGCGCCACGTGGAGGGAGGCTCCCGTCCCGTTCATGAAAGCTGTCCGATCTACGCAGTTGTCCCTATTTGTCAGTGGGTGGCGGTGGTGCGTAGTAGAGGCCGACGGTCCGCGTGAACATCCCTACCCGGACCGACCCGTGGAGGTGAGCGAGCATGCCCGTCCAGTGGACGAGCGGCCTGGGCATCGAAGTCAAGCAGGCCTGTGTGGATGGTATCGAGTTCGAGCTGGCCGTCTCAGCCGAGCGGCCCGCTGCTGCCGCCGGCGGGGGCGGAGGGGGCGGCTACGACCCCACCACCGCCGCGACCCAGCTGATCGTCGCGGTGACGCCGCCGCCGCTGCGCACCGACGCCAGCACCTGGGACGAGGCGATGGCCCCCCCGCAGGTGGGCAGCGTCATCTGGTGGCACGCGCCGCAGCACACCCCGAAGCTGCGCCAGCCCGGCGGCGGCGAGCGGGAGGTGCTCCGGGAGAGCGTGGAGCTGGCCCCGGACCCGGGGCCCATCGACAGCGCCGGCGCGCAGTACTACGAGCTGCTCGGCTGCCCCTCCGGGCCCTACGAGCAGCTCCCGGCCGGCCCGGTGACCACCACCCACCGGGCCACGCGCACCTACCGGTGGGCCGGGGGCGACCTCAACGAGGGCGACCAGGTCGCCATCAGCTTCGAGGACTTCGACCCGGACCGGCTGAGCGTCGACTGGATCGTGCTCGTCCAGGGCGGCCGGCTCGTGGCCGGCTCCTCCGGGGCGCGCCCCACCGGGCAGGCCTGACCGGGGCGGCCGCCCGCCGCTGCACCAGGGCCCGACCCGGCCGTATGCTTGCGGCCGGGTGATCGCCCGCGCCGGGCGACGAGCTGGGGAGGGTGGAGCATGCCGGTCTCCGAGCGGAGCTCCAAGCTCGTGTACGACGCCCTCCTCGCGGCCGGGGTGGAGGTGGTCAGCGCGCTGCCCGAGACCTGGCTCGTCCACCTGATCCGGCTCGCCGAGGACGACCCGGACATGATCCTGGTGCGGCTGGCCAAGGAGGAGGAGGGCGTGGGCATCTCGGCCGGCGCCCACCTGGCCGGCAAGAAGTCGGCCATGCTCATGCAGAACCACGGGTTCCTGCAGTCGGTGAACGGGATCGTCTCCCTCGCCCAGCTCTACAAGATCCCGCTGCTCATGCTGATCAGCGACCGGGGCCACCTCGGCGAGCCCGACCCCTGGCAGACGCAGGGCGGCAAGGCGACCCGGCCGGTGCTCGACGCGCTCGGCATCGTCACCGACGAGCTGCGCGACCCGGGCCAGGTCCAGCTCCAGGTGGCCCGGGGCATGACCCTCGCCCAGGCGTCGCTCTCGCCGGTCGCGCTGCTGCTCACCCGCGACCTCATGTGGGAGGCCCTGGCGTGAGCGGCCGGAGGGGTCCGGGGAACCCCGCAAGGGTGCCCCGGACCGCTAGGAGGGGTCCGGGGACCCCCGCAGGGGTGCCCCGGTGAAGCGGATCGACTGCCTGGCCGCCGTGTACGACCGGCTGGCCGAGTGCGCGGTCGTCACGATCATGGGCGCGGTCGCGGTCGAGCTCTACTCGCTCGGGCACCGTGCCAACTTCTTCTACCTCGAGCACGCGATGGGGCTGGCCTCCTCGGTGGGGCTGGGGGTGGCGCTCGCCCAGCCCGACCGCCGGGTGGTGGTGATCGACGGGGACGGGTCGGTGCTCATGAACCTCGGCGGCCTCACCACCCTGGCCCGCTACGCGCCGCCCAACCTCACCCACCTGGTGTTCGACAACGAGAGCCTGCTGTCGGTGGGCGGGTTCCCGACCGCCACCTCGACCGGCTCGGACCTGGCCGGCATCGCCCGGGCCGCCGGTATCGGCAGCGCCCGCACCGTCACCGGCCTGGACGAGTTCACCGCCGCCGCCACCGCCGCGATCGACGCGCCCGAGCTGACCTGCGTCGTGGCCAAGGTCGAGGCGGTCGGTCCGGCCAGCTTCCACATGGACCTCCACCTGCTCGAGAACCGCTTCGAGTTCCAGCGCGCCCTGCGCCCAGCCCCCGCCCCCGACTGACCCCTGCCCCCGGCTGACCCCCGCCCGCGCCTTGCCCGCCCGCGCCTTGCCCGCCCGACCCGGAGGTCCGCCACCATGACCGTGCTCGCCGATCTCGCCCGCGCACTCGCCTCCGGTCAGGTCGAGGTCGTCGACCTGACCCAGCCGCTGTCGGAGGCGACGCCGCTGCTGCGCCTGCCCGAGCCGTTCGCCAACACCCCGGCGTTCCGGCTCCGGGAGCTGAGCCGCTACGACGAGCGCGGACCGGCCTGGTACTGGAACGCGTTCGAGGGCGGGGAGCACACCGGCACCCACTTCGACGCGCCGGTCCACTGGGTCACCGCGCGCGACGGCGACGACGTCGCCCAGGTCCCGGCCGGCCGGCTGGTCGGCCCGGCGGTGGTGATCGACAAGTCGGCTGAGGCGGCCAAGGACCCCGACCACCTGCTCACCATCGACCAGGTGGAGGCGTTCGAGGCCGAGCACGGCCCGCTGCCGGCGGGCGGCTGGCTGCTGTACCGCACCGGCTGGGACGCCCGCGCCCACGACGAGGCGGCGTTCCTCAACGCCGACGAGCGCGGGCCGCACACCCCTGGGATCGCGGCCGACTGCGCCCGCTGGCTGGCCGAGGAGCGGCCCATCCTCGGGCTCGGGGTGGAGACGGTCGGCACCGACGCGGGCGCCGCGCACAGCTTCGACCCGCCCTTCCCGTGCCACAGCTTCCTGCTCGGGGCGGGCAAGTACGGGCTCACCCAACTCGCCAACCTGGCCCGGCTGCCGGTGACCGGCGCGGTGGTCATCGCCGCGCCCCTGAAGATCGTGGGCGGCTCGGGCAGCCCCTGCCGGGTGCTCGCCCTGGTCCCGACCGCCGCCTGACCCCCCACGGCGAAGGCCCGACCGCCCGGCCCGCCACGGCAAAGGGCCGCGCGCCCGACCCCGCACGGCGAGGGCCGGGCGCCGACGCCGGTGCCCGGCCACTTGCGTCGCTCGCCTACGGGGTGATGGTGAGCCGTGCCACCGCGCCTCCGGCGTTCTCGTAGTACTCCATCCTCACCTGGTGGTTCCCGGCGGTCATGGTCCGGGTGGCCGTGTAGGTGGTGGGCGCCTGGTCCTTCCACCGGTCGATGATCAGCACGCCGTCGACGTACAGGCGGACGCCGTCGTCAGCGGTGACCGTGAAGGTGGAGGTGCCGGCCGCGAAGCTCCTGGTGCCGACCCAGCGGACCGAGAAGCGGTCGGGGCCCACGCCGGTGCCCGGCGGGCTGCCCGAGCCCCAGTTGTTGTTGATGGCGGTCTCGCAGCGGACGGTGGTGGCCGAGCCGGCCAGGGTCGAGTTGGGGTAGTAGCTGGCCAGGTACTGCCCGAGCGGGCAGGACGTGAGGGCGACGCCGAGCTTGGCCACCGCGTACCCGCCGTGCTCGTAGTACTCCATCTTGAGCTGGTGGGCGCCGGCGGCGAGCGTCCTGCTGGCCCTGTAGCTCGTGGCGGCCTGGTCCTTCCACTGGTCGATGAGCAGGACGCCGTCGACCCAGACGCGCACGCCGTCGTCACCGGTGGCGGTGAACGTGTAGGTGCCGGCCGTGAACGTCCTCGTCCCGACCCAGCGGACCGAGAAGTTGTCGGGGCCCACGCCGGTGCCTGGCGGGCTGCCCGAGCCCCAGTCGTTGTTGATGGCGGTCTCGCAGCGGACCGTGGCCGCGGGCGCGGTGAGCGTCTTGTTCGCGAAGTAGCTGGCCTGGTACTGCCCGGTCGGGCAGCCCGCGGCGACGCTGAACCTGGCCACCGCCCCCCCGCCGTGCTCGTAGTACTCGACCTTGAGCTCGTGGGCGCCGGCGGCGACCGCCCTGGTGACCTTGTAGGTGGTGGGCGCCTGGTCCTTCCACCGGTCGATCACGAGCGCGCCGTCGAGGTAGACCCGCACCCCGTCGTCGGCGGTGGCGGTGAACGTGTAGGCGCCGGCCGTGAACATCTGGGACTTCACCCAGCGGACCGAGAAGTTGTCGGGGCCCACGCCGGTGCCTGGCGGGCTCCCGGTGCCCCAGTCGTAGTTGATGTCGGCCTCGCAGCGCTCGGTGGTAGAGGGGCCGGTGAGGGTCTGGTTGGCGAAGTAGACCGCCTTCCACTGCCCGGTCGGGCAGCTGGCCGGGACGGCCGTGTAGGTGGCGGTGTAGGTCGCCGGGGTGGCCGGCGCGGTGATCTCATGCTGGGCTGGGCCCCCGTCGGACCAGGAGGTGAACTCGTAGCTGGCGCCGCTGAGGGTCTGGGGGGTCAGCGCGTTGATCGTGTTGCGCGAGCCGACGATCACCGTGCGGGTGAACTCGGCGGTGCTCTCGGTCGCGCCCACCTTGAGCTTCAGGCCGGTCGGGCTCGACTTGAAGGTGAGGTCGACCGTCTGCGGGTCGACGCGCACGCTCTTGGTGTCGGTCAGCCCGCCGGAGTCGGTTGCGGTGAGCTTCAGCTCCAGCCAGGACGGGTACTCGTGGTCGGGCGCGGAGAACGAGCCGCTGGCGACCTCGGGGAAGTCCTGGATCAGGTGGGTGTGGCAGTCGGTGGGCGTGAAGCAGTGGTGCAGCAGCAGCGACCAGCTCAGCTTGGCGGCTGGCAGGTTGCCGTCCTGCGGGTCGGTGGCGTGCCCGGAGAAGTTGATCTGGTCGCCGACCTTCCACGTGAGGGTCGCGGCCGGGCTGTCGATGGTGGCGACCGGCGGGGAGTTGCCCGCGGTGATCGTCGCCGTGGCCGGATCGCTGGCCAGGCCGTGGTTGTCGGTCACCCGCAGCCTCACGGTGTAGGCGCCGACCGCCGTGTAGGTGAACGTCGGCGTGGGGCTGGTCGAGTCGCCAAAGGCCCCGTCGCCGTTCAGGTCCCAGGAGTAGGTGAGGGTGTCGCCCGGGTCGGGGTCGCTCGACCCGGTGCCGCTGAAGCTCACCGTGAGCGGGGCCGGCCCGCTGGTCGGGTTGGCGGTGATGGCCGCGACCGGCTGCTGGTTGCCCGTCGTGAAGCTGATGCGGTGGATCCCGCCGAACAGGTCGGCCCAGTACAGGTTCTTGTCCGGGCCGAGCTTGACGTCGACGATCCCGCTCGCGCCGGAGGCGAACAGCTCGGTCGTGGCCGGGTCGGGCAGGCCGTTGCCGCCCTTCAGCATGGCCGCGATGCAGCCGCGGGTGTGGTCGGCGAAGAACAGCGCGCCGTCGTAGCGGTCCGGGTAGGTGCCGGTGGGGTCGCCGAAGGCAAGCCCGGCGATGGCCGACCCGCCGCCGTTGCACCTGCCAGCCGGCACGCCGCCGGGCCCGGTATTGACCGTCATGTCGGCGCCGTGCCGGTAGGTGTACACGGGCCCGGTCACGGCGCCGGCGCCAAGGTTGGCGCAGATGTTGAAGCCGATGTACTGGACGGCGTTGCCTTCGTAGCAGGGCCAGCCGAAGTTCTCGACCGGGGCGCCGGGCTGGATGCGGTTGACCTCTTCCCAGGTGCTCCAGCCCACGTCGCCGACCCAGACCTCGTCGCTGCCGGGCCGGACCGCGAACCGGAACGGGTTGCGCATGCCGTTGGCGACGATGCGGCTGGCGTTGTCGGTCAGCGCCGGGGTGCCGGCCGGCAGGTCGGCCAGCGTGGCTGGGTCGATGCGGATGACCGTGCCGTCCAGGGTGACCGGGTCGCCGGTGGTGCGAGTGTCCTGGGAGCGGAGCGCGCCACCCTCGTCGTCGGCGATGCCCGGGTCGCCCATGGGGTCACCGCAGGCGTTGCCGGTCTGGCCGTGGTCGGCGTAGTTGAAGCTGGCGCCCTCGCCGCCGCTGACGTAGAGGGCGCCGTCAGGGCCGAAGGCGAGGTCGCCGACGGAGTGGCTCGGGAACTGCTGGCACCAGTCCTCGATGAGCACCCTGGTGCTACCCGGGACCATGGCCTTGCCGGTCGCGTCCACGGTCAGGCGGGTCAGCCTCCCGCTCACGACGCAGCCCTGGTCGGTGGCGCCCGGCGGGTTGGGGCACTGGTCGCCCCACCTGGGCGCCGGGTTGGGGTCGCCGAGGATGTGGTCGTAGGTGTAGAGGACGTAGATGTAGGGCCGGGCCGGGAACTGCGGGTCGACGGCCATGCCGAGCATGCCCCGGTCCCAGAAGTTGTGGACCTGGGGTTCCAGGCCGGTGCCGAGGGTGTCCGGGGTGGTGTCGGTGAGGCCGTCGAAGACCTTGATCTCGCCGCCCTTCTCCGCGACGTAGACCTTGCCGCTGGCGAACTCGACGTTGACCGGGTTGGTCAGGCCGGTGAAGGCGACCTCGTCGCTGAACCCGTCAGGCAGGGTGGGCGCTGCCCCGGCCGCGAGCGGAGTGAGCAGGACGAACAGCAGCGTCAGGACCGCCAGAGCGGAGACGGCGGCCCCCGCCCTGGGTCGTCGGTGTCCTGCATGAAGCATCGGCCGCATGGGTGGGACTCCCCTCGTGGATTCGCGGCTGACCGGCGAGCGACGGTCGCGCGCAATTCGGGCTGCGGATCACCGCGCGCGACCACAAGGAATCCCCCCCATGCGCGAGCAGACGGGTGTCCGCACTGCCTGCTTCGCGCACACGTGCGGTTCGCAGTATCCGATCCGGCCACGCGGGACGTCAACCGTACGATTCCGTGTCAGCCCGACTCCCGCACCGCCGGAATTAGCCGGTCGAAATCCTTGATCCTGTCGATCAATTCCTCCCGGCGAGGCGACCGGACGGCGGGAGCTCCTCCCGGCGAGGCGACCGGACGGCGGGGAGCGACTGCTGGCCCGGCCGCCTAGTGTCCCGAGCTACTGATTCGCTCCATCTTCGTGGCCGTGAACCTCCTGGTCGGAGGACCAGGAGTCGCCTGAGAACAGCAACGAATCAACGATCCGGGACACTAGCCGAAGGCGGCGGTGCCGGTGATGGCCTGACCGAGCACGAGCGTGTGGATCTCGCTGGTGCCCTCGTAGGTGAGGACCGACTCGAGGTTGTTGGCGTGCCGGATCACCGGGTACTCAAGGGTCACGCCGTTGGCGCCCAGGATCGTCCGGGCGCTCCGGGCGATCTCGAGCGCCTCCCGGACGTTGTTCAGCTTGCCCAGGCTGACCTGCTGCGAGGTGAGGGTGCCGGCGTCCTTGGCCCGCCCCAGGTGCAGGGCGAGCAGCATGCCCTTGTTCAGCTCGACCAGCATGTCGACGAGCTTCTGCTGGGTGAGCTGGAAGGCCGCGATCGGGCGGCCGAACTGCACCCGGGTCCCGGCGTACTCCAGCGCGGACGCGAAGCACGCCCGGGCCGCGCCCATCGCGCCCCACACGATGCCGAAGCGGGCCTCGTTCAGGCACGAGAGCGGGCCGCGCATGCCGGTGACGCCGGGCAGGACCGCGTCGCCGGGCAGGCGGCAGTCGTCCAGGACCAGCTCGGAGGTGACCGAGGCGCGCAGCGACAGCTTGCGCTCGATGTTGCGGGTCGAGAACCCGGGCGCGCCCCGGGGCACGAGGAAGCCGCGCACGCCCTCGCCGGTCCGGGCCCAGACCACCGCGACGTCGGCGATGCCGCCGTTGGTGATCCACATCTTGGTGCCGTTCAGCACCCAGTCCGACCCCTCCCGGCGCGCGCTGGTGCGCATGCCGGCCGGGTCGGAGCCGAAGTCGGGCTCGGTCAGGCCGAAGCAGCCGACCGCGTCGCCGGCCGCCATCCGCGGCAGCCACTCCCGCTTCTGCTCGTCGGAGCCGTACTTCCAGATCGGGAACATGGCCAGCGACCCCTGCACCGACACGAAGCTGCGGAACCCCGAGTCGCCCGCCTCGAGTTCCAGGCAGGCCAGGCCGTAGCTGACCGCGTTGGTCCCGGCGCAGCCGTACCCCTCGAGGTGCATGCCGAGCAGCCCGAGGGCGCCCAGCTCCTTGACCACCTCGAGGGGGAACTCGCCGTGCTCGAACCAGGCGGCGATCTCGGGCAGGACCTGCTGCTCGACGAAGCGCCGGGTGGTGTCCCGGATCAGCCGCTCCTCTTCCGACAGCTCGCGGTCGATCTCGAGGAAGTCAAGGGCGGTCGCCGCCATGTCCGTCATGGTGCAGTCCTGTCACGCGGGGCCGGTCCGTTCCCGAGTATTCCACAGGCGCCGCCGTACCTACGTTGGGCCGGGCCGCTTGACGCTACCAGCGTGTTGCGCAAGGGAAGGGGTGTCGATGCCGCTGGCTGACCGTGCTCGACCAGGTACGCCGCGACTGGAACGCCACCGCAACCCGGAACGCCGGGGACCGGGGTCACCGGCCCTGTGGTGGAGACCGCGAACGGGTGGTGCCGTTCTTGAGCTCACTTTCTGGGATCCGCTGGGCGCCGCTCACGGTGATGGGCCGCGGCACCCAGCACGTGTAGTTGCCCTCCGGGCCTCGGGCGCCTAGCGCGAGCGAGCAGTTGATCGCTAGGGTGAGGGTCCCGCGAGGCTGTGGTTGGACCTTGTCCTGGCCCGCTCCGGGCGCAAACGCGGCAACGCCGCCGTCCCCACCCGATCGTCGAGGAAGGCATGGACGAGCTACGCGTTTCCAGACTGCTTGCCGGCGCACTTGCCGCGGTCACCGGGGCCGTCGTCGCATCGTTCTTCGGGGTCGGCGGGACCCTCGCCGGCGCCGGCATCATGAGCGTCTTCATGGCCGTGGCCACCACCGGGTACACCCACTCGCTCGAGTCCGCCCACGGATGGATGCGACGCACGCTCCTCCGCAGGGCGGGCGGTGACGGCGACGCCGCCGAGCCCCACGACCAGCCGATCCGGTGGCAGCGGGTCACGGTCGCCGCGGTGGCCGCCTTCGCGATCGCGATCGCGGCGATCACGGCGGTCGAAGCGACCGCCGGGCGGCCGCTTGCGAGCCTGCTGGGACGCCACTCACAGCGCGGGGCACGCACGTCCGTGGGCGTGGTCGTCGGTCAGGCGGACGGGTCGGCTGCGCGGGCACGCCGGGCTCCGGCCACGTCCGCCACGCCATCGCCGGCATGGGCGCTCACGACGGCGCCGGTTGGCGTTGCCACAACGACCGCGCTGGCGGGGACCGTTCCCAGCACCACAGCGCCCAGCGCCACGGCCCCGACGACAACCGTTCCCAGCACGCAGGCCCCGACCACCGGGGGGTGACGCGAGGCCTCGCGGCCCTGGCGGCGTCCTGCGGCCGCTTCCAACACCCACAAGGCGTCCTGCCGGTCAGGGCCCTTCCGGGACCACCGCCGTGGCGACCAGCTCCACCAGCGCCGCGGGATCAAGCAGTCCAGCGACCTCGAGCAGGGCGGTGGCGGGGTAGTGGCGGCCCAGGTGGCGCCGCCAGACCGCGCCCAGCTCGCCGAGGGCGGCCCGGTAGGCGACCGCGTCGGTCACGTAGATCTGCAGGGTGACCAGGTGCTCGGGGCGGCCCCCGGCGGCGGCCAGGGTGGTCACGACGTTGCCGGCGGCCACGTCGAACTGCTCGACCATGGTGACGCCCCGGATCGACCCGTCCGGCCCCTGGGCGGCCTGGCCGCCCAGGTAGACGGTGCGGCCGGGCGCGGCAACCAGCGCGTGGGCGAAGCCGACCGGCGGGGCCAGCCCGGCCGGGTTCACGATCCGGTGCGGCGTGCCCCCAGGGTCAGCGTGCGGCGTGCCGCCAGGGTCAGCGTGCGGCGTGCCGCCAGGGTCAGTGTGCGGCGTGCCGCCAGGGTCAGTGTGCGGCGTGCCGCCAGGGCCAGTGTGCGGCGTGCCGCCAGGGCCAGTGTGCGGCGTGCCCCCAGGGCCGGAGTGCAGCTCAGGGTGCGGCGTGCCCCTCGAGGCAGGGTGCAGCTCAGGGTGCGGGGTGCCGCCCGGGCCAGGGGCGGGCGCGGGGGCGGTCACCGGCCCACCCACCGCGGCGCCCGGCCCTCGGTGAAGGCGGCGTGGAACTCGGCGTGGTCCTGCGAGGTCATCAGCAGCGCCTGGGTGACCGCCTCCAGCTCGATCGCGGCGGCCAGGCTCATGTCCAGCTCCCGGGAGAGCAGCGCCTTGGTGGCCGCGTAGGCCAGCGCCGGCCCCTCGGCCAGCCGCCGGGCCAGCGCGCCGGCCGTCCCGGGCAGGTCGGCGTCGTCCACGACCTGGCTGGCCAGCCCCATGGCGGCCGCCTGCTCGGCGTCCACCCGGTCGCCGAGCAGCAGCAGCTCGGTGGCCCGGGCCAGCCCGACCAGGCGGGGCAGCAGGTAGGCGCTGCCCATGTCGGCACCGGCCAGCCCGACCCTGGTGAACAGGAACGCCAGCGAGGCTGACCGGGCCAGGACCCGGAAGTCGGCCGCGAGCGCGATCACCGACCCGGCACCGGCGGCGACCCCGTTCACCGCCGCGACCACCGGCAGGGGCAGCTCCCGCATGCGCTGCACGACCGCCCCGGTCATGCGGGTGAAGTCGAGCAGCTCCCGCGGCCCCATCTCCCGCAGCGCACCGATGACGTCGTGCACGTCGCCGCCGGAGCAGAACCCGCGGCCCGCGCCGGTGATCACCAGCACCCGCACGCCGTCCCGGTGGGGCAGCTCGGCGAGCAGGTCGCGCAGGTCGGCGTAGGTGTCGAAGGTGAGCGCGTTGAGTCGCTCGGGCCGGTCGAAGGTGACCGTGGCGACGCCGTCCCGCTCGGCGTAGCCGAAGTGGTCCCAGCGCCCGGTGAACCCGGCCGAGGCACGGAACGGACTCACGGGGTCTCCTTTGAGGCACGGAACGGGTTTGAGGCACGGAACGGGCTCACGAGGTCTCCTTATGTGGTGACCGGGCGGAACAGCTCGCGGGCGATCACCGCCCGCTGGATCTCCGACGTCCCCTCGTAGACGCGGGTGGCGCGCACGTCCCGGTAGAGGTGCTCGAGCGGGTGCCCGCGCTCCAGGGCGACCGCCCCGTGGACCTGGATGGCCGCGTCGATCACCTGCTGGGCGGTCTCGGTCGCGTAGAGCTTGGCCATGGCCGACGCCTGAGTCACCCCGTCGCCCGGTCCACCCGCGGCCGACCCCTGGGTCACCCCGTCGCCCGGTCCGCCCGCCATGCCGGCCATGCTGCGGGCTGCCCTGTCGTAGCGGCTGGCCGCGGCGTACACCAGCAGCCGGGCCGCCTCGGTGCGGGTGGCCATCTCGGCGAGCCGGTGGGACACGGCCTGGAAGTCCTTGAGCGGCGCGCCAAACGCCCGCCTGGTCGCGGCGTGGGCCACGGCCAGGTCCAGGGCGGCCTGGGCCATGCCGACTGCGAACGCGCCGACGCTCGGGCGGAACAGGTCAAGGGTGCGCATGGCCACGGCGAAGCCGCCGTCGACCGGGCCGAGGACCTGGCCGGGGCCGACGCGCACGCCGTCGAAGTCGAGCCGGCCGACCGGGTGGGGGGCGAGCAGCTCGATCGGCTCGCCGCCCAGGCCGGGCGCGTCACCGGGGACCGCAAACGCGGTGACTCCGCGGGCCCGGGCGCCGGGAGTGGTGCGGGCGAACACCGTGTAGACGTCGGCCTCGGGCGCGTTGGAGATCCACAGCTTGGTCCCGGTGAGCCGGAAGCCGTCCCCGTCCCGCTCGGCCGCGAGCTCGAGCCCGCCCGCGTCGGACCCGGCCCCCGCCTCCGACAGGGCGAACGCGGCGACGGCCCGGCCGGCCGCGACCTCCGGGACGAAGCGGCGCACCAGCGGCTCCGGACCGGCGGTGAGGATGGGGTAGGCGCCGAGACCCTGCAGGGCGAGCGCGGTCTCGGCCTCGGTCGACTCCCGGGCCAGCGCCTCCCGGAGCAGGCACAGCTCGAGCGCGGAGGCCGACGCGCCCGCGGCGCTGCCGCCGGCCGAGCGGGGGAACAGGCGGGGGAGCAGGCCGTGCTCGCCGAGCGCGGCCACCAGCTTGCGGTTGACCCGGCCCGGCACCCCGGCCCTGGCCAGGGGGGCGAGGACGTCTCTGGCCAGCGCGCGGACCTCGGTGGCGAGGCGCTCCTGCTCGGCGCCGAGGGCGAACGCCGCCCCGCCGGGCTCCTCCATCACGCACCTCCGGTCGTGCTCAGCTCCCGGCATCTTACGGAGTCGCGCCCCCGGCCGCGCCGGCCGGCGGAGCTGCCGGGCCGTCCGCGAGAGCCCACCGCTTCGCCGTCCGCGAGAGCCCGCCGCTTCGCCGTCCGCTAAATCGGTACCGGACGCCCATCCCTCCGCCGTAAGGTCGGTCCGTGATCCGCATCCATCTCGACCAGCGCGACCTCGGCAGGATCCGGCTGGCCACCAGCCCCCTGGCCGAGCTGGTGTTCAGCGTCGTGGCGCTGTCGGCCTGGCGGGCGCCGATCCTGTACGGCCCCTGGGTCACCGAGGCGCGCCGGGCCGTTGCCGGCCTGGACCTCGACCCCCTCACCGAGCTGGTCCGCCTGCGCGACGGCATGCCCGACTTCGTGGTGCCGCCGCCCGAGTCGCCCCGCCCCGACCTGGACGACCAGCTCGACCGGGTCCGGGCAACCCCTGAGGAGGTCGTCCGGGCCGACCTGGCCGCCGTGTCCGGCGGGCAGGTCCCCGAGCGACTCGCCACCGCCTACCGGCGCGAGCCGGCGGCCGCCCTTGACCGGCTCACCACCGCCTGCCGGGCCTACTGGACGGCCGCGGTCGAGCCGCACTGGCCGCGCATCCAGCAGATCCTCGAGGCCGACCTGCGCCACCGGGCCGAGCGGCTGGCCGCAAGCGGGCCGGCCGGGCTCTTCGGCGACCTGCACGAGCGGGTGCGGCTGCGCGCCGGGGTGCTGGAGGTGGTCAAGGGCTTCGAGGCCGACCTGTACCCGGAGGGGCGCGGGCTGGTGCTGGTCCCCGTCTTCTTCGCGTGGCCGCGGCTGCTGGTCACCACCGAGCGGCCCTGGCAGCCCGCGACCGCCTACCATCCCAGGGGGCTGGGCCGGGCCTTCGACCGGGTCGCGGCCGCGCCCGCCGTCGCCCTCACCGAGCTGGTCGGGCAGAGCCGCGCCGTGGTCATCCGCAACCTGGTCGAGCCGGTCACCACCGACGACCTCGCCCGCCGGCTCGGGGTGTCCGGTCCGGCCGTGTCCCAGCAGCTCACCCGGCTGCGCCGGGCCGGCGTGGTCACCTCCACGCGGCGGGGCTACCGGGTGCTGTACCGGCTCACCCCGGAAGGCCAGGCGCTGCTCCGCCTGTTCGGCGACGAGCGCACGCCGGCGCAGGCGTAGGGGAAGGCCGCCGCAGCCAGGGCGCGCTGCGAGCCGTCAAACGCCCCAAGCCTTCGCATCATCCGAGAAGGTGCGTTGCTCGCAAAAGGGTTGACATCTGGTACACCGAGGCGTGGAGTGGCAGGTGACCTCGCTCTGCTACGTGGTGGCCGGGCAGCGGGGCCCTGCCGAACGGTCCGGGGGGACCATGGCGTTCGTCGCCAAGTCAGCCATGCCACACGGCCCGCGTCCCGCCGCCGAGCACCCAGTCCTCGACGAGGCGGCCGCCAGCGGGAGGACCGTGCTCACCCCCGAACCCGGCTACCTGCTCAGCGAGGGCCTGTCCACCGCGTTCACGCGGCAGGGCAGGAGCGACGTGGTCTGGGTCCGGCTCGGTCCCGAGGACCGTGACCCGGGCCTGTTCCTCGCCTCCCTGATCGCCGCCATGCAGCGCACCTCGGCCGGCTTCGGCCGCGCCACGCTCGAGCTCATGCGCGCGCAGCCGGGCCCCGTCGCGGGCTGGCCGCCGGCGTTCGCACGGATGGCGGAGGAACTGGCCGAGGCCCTGCCCGCCACCGGCGCGCTGGTCCTCGAGCACGCCCACCATCTCGACGACGGCCACCCGACCCTCGGGCTGGTCGGCCGGCACCTGCTCCCAGCCTTGCCGGCCCAGCTCGCCGTCGTCGTCACCAGCCATCGGGACCTGCCACCGGCCGCCCTCCCCGGGTCGACCGCCCGCCTGGCCAGCCGCGACCTGCGGATCGCGCCGGCGGCCGCCCGCGCCATGCTCGAGCGGGCGGCGCCCGGGCTGTCCGGCGACGCGGCGGCGCGGGCGGCGGCGCTCTGCCGGGGGCAGGCGGCCACGCTCGACGCCGTCGCCTCGGCGTGCACCGCGCTCGGGCCGAGGCTGGTGCAGCAGCGACTGGCCTGGGCGGGGAGCGCCGGGGAGCTGCTCCGCTACCTGGCCGACGCCTGGCTCTTCATGCTCGACGCCCAGGCCCGGCGCTTCCTCGGCCTCATGCTCGAGGTCGAGTACGGTCACCCGACCCTCACCGGCGCCGCACTGGGCGGCGGCGCGCCCCCGCCCGGGCCGTGGCTGCAGGCGCTCGCCGACGGATGGTCGCGGATCCGCACGGTGTGGCGGGCGCCGCTCCGCTCGGCCCCGACCCTGCGCCATCTCCCCTCGGGCGAGGTCGTCCGCCGCACGGCCGACCGCCTGACCGGCATGGGGGCCACCGAGCGCGCGATCCCGCTCTACCTGCGGCTGGGCGACCCCGCTCGCGCCGCCGAGGTGATGGCCGGGGAGGCCGACCGGCTCATGGACCTCGGCCAGTGGGAGACGCTCGGGGGGTGGCTCGACCGCCTCCCGGGACGGGTGCTCAACGTCGAGCCGCGGCTGCTCTACCACCACGGAGAGATCGCCGCGGCCAGCGGCCGGTCCGCGGCCGCCCGGGACCGCTTCTCCACCGCCGCTTCCCTGTTCGTCAAACGGCACGACCCAGAGGGCGCCTGCCGGAGCATGCTGGCTGAGAGCGCCCTCGCGCTCGGCCAGGACGACCTGGCCCACGCCCGCGCCCGGGCCCTGGCCGCGAGCGCCCTGGCCGACGGGACCGGCCTGCCGCGGCACCAGGCCTGGGCGTCCTGGCAGCTCGGCACGCTGGCGTCGAGGACCGGCGACCTGGAGGATGCCCGCACCTACTTCGGCCGGGCCGTGACCGCCGCCTCCCGGGTGGGGGAGCGGGTGCTGACCGACGTCGTGGCCGTGGCGGAGCGGCTGGCCCGGCGCGTGCAGGAGCTGGAGCACGAGCGGGATCGGCATTACTCGGCCCTGCTCGCCCTCGAAGGCACCATCCACGAGGCGGCCATGCAACTCCGCGGCCACCTGGACACCGCCCGGGTTTCGGGCACGCTGGTCGACGCCTACGGCTGGTCGCAGACGCCGCTGCCGTTCAAGCCGGTCCAGGACGAGCCGCCTGGGACGCAGCAGCCCGGGCAGAACCCACCCGGACAGGGGCCTTCCGGGCAGGAGCCGGCCGGATGGTGGTCGAAGGTACGCCGCGTGATC
Source organism: Actinomycetes bacterium (assembly GCA_036000965.1). Lineage (NCBI taxonomy): Bacteria > Bacillati > Actinomycetota > Actinomycetes > Actinomycetes bacterium. The sequence goes on along the minus strand of DASYUT010000128.1, from coordinate 2,627 downwards.
GTTCCCCAGCGCGACGCTGTCCACACCAGAGAGTTCCTGGGCCTGGCCCAGCTCCAATCCGCCGCGGTGTCCTTCCCACCTGAGGAGGGGGACGTCGGCCCGGCTGATGAGGGGGGCGTCGGGCCGGTGCCGCCAGCCCCTGCCGGGCGGGGGGCTCCCACCCTCACCGTCCACCTGCTCGGCCCGCTCCGGGTGACGCTGAACCAGGTGCCGGTCACCAGCTGGCCCAGCGGCCGCGGCCGCGCCCTGCTCAAGTACCTGCTCACCCACCGCGCCCCCTGGCCGGCCCGCGAGGTGCTGATGGAGGTGTTCTGGCCCGACTCGACGCCCGAGGCGGCCCGCAACAGCCTGAACGTCGCCGTCCACGGCCTGCGCCGTGCGCTCCGGGCCGCCGCCGACGCGCCCGTCGTCGTGCTCGAGGGCGGCGCCTACCGGCTCCACGCCGACGTCGGGCTCTGGCTCGACATCGACGAGTTCGAGCGCCACGTTGCCTCCGGCCGGCAGCTCGAGGAGACCGGGGAGCTGACCGGGGCGATCGCCGAGTACGAGCTGGCCGCCTCGGTGTACCAGGGGGACTTCCTGGCCGACGACCCCTACGAGGAGTGGTCCGTGCTCAGCCGCGAGCGCCTCCGGCTCGAGTACCTCGACACCCTGGACCGGCTGAGCCAGCTCTACTTCGGCCAGGGCAGCTACGCCTCCTGCGCCGCCCTGTGCCGGCGGATCATCGAGCGTGACTCCTGCCGGGAGGACGCCCACCGCCGGTTGATGCGCTGCTACAGCCGCCAGGGTCAACCCCACCTCGCGCTGCGCCAGTACCAGGCGTGCGCCGAGGCGCTCCGCGGCGAGCTGGGTGTCGAGCCCGATCCGGCCACGGTTGCGCTCAACGAACAGATCCGCCTGCGCCGGCCCGTCTAGGACAGATCGCCCAGATCGCCGCGACAGGGGCGGGAAGGCATCTTGATGACATCGCCATCGACGGGCACTCTGGCTACAAGCCGTGCCGCCTGACCTGTTGCATTGATCGAAGGGGCCCACGGCATAGCGCAAGGAAGGAGCAGCACGTCGTCAGGTCCCCTACCGCAGCCTGAGCAACGGCGGCACGAGATGGTCTTGGTAGAGTCCAAGCCGTCGGGCGCCGAGGAGTGGTCCTGCTCCACGTGCGACCGCCGCTTCATCGTCCAGTGGACGCCGACGTATGAGAAGCTCGTGCTCGATCCGGGCGAGAAGTACGTGCCCCACTTCGGTGGCATCGGTGGCTTCAGGATCGGCCGAGTCGACGCGATGCCGCCCGAGGCACCGGACGGTCCCTGAGCCCGACGACGACCACGTCGACTGAGGCAGCCCACGACGCGGTGCTCGCTCCAGACCATGAGCGGACCTTGCCGCCGCTCGTGCAGGAAGAGGATCGCGTTCAGCCGGTGGACGCCGGAAGCAATCACAGGCTTGGCCAGGGCTCTGGCAAAGTGTCGTTATGGCCGATGAGGGTGGTCTGACAGGATAGACGTGAAGCAGGCACGGGATTCCGAGATCATGCGGTTCTCATCGCCTCATGCCCTGACGGGACCGCCGTGCCTGCCGCCCTCCCATCCCCCATCCCCGCCGCCGTCACCGACCTCGGCCATGCCCGCCTGCTTGCCCTGCGCGAGTGCCCTGGCCTGCTGGCGCGGCTGGCGATGCTCCCCGACCCGCGTGACCGGCGGGGACTGCGGCACACCCTGGCCAGCGTGCTCGCCAGCAGCGCCGCGGCGGTGGCGGCCGGCGCCCGGTCGGTGGCCGCGACCGGCCGAGTGGGCCGCTACGCGCCCCCCGCCGGTCCTGGCCGCGCTCGGTGTCCGCCGTGACCCACTCACCCGCTGCTGTCACCTCCCCGGCCAGGCCACGATCCGCCGGGTGCTTGCACGGGTGGACGGCGACGCGGTGGCCACCACCGTCGGCGCGTGGCTGGCCGACCGGCTACACCCGCCGGGCCGGCGACGCCGACATGCGGTCGCGGTCGACGGCACGGCCGGGCATGACCGGCCGGTGCACCTGCTGGCGGCCATGGACCACACCGACGGCTGCGTGCTCGCCCACCACCACGTGGAGGACCACACCAAGGAGCGCTCGCAGTTCCAGCCGCTGCTGGCCGACCTAGACCTCGCCGGTGTGGTCGTCACGGCCGACGCGATGCACCCCAACGCGACCACGCCAGCTTCCGCATCGACCGCGGCGCCGACGACCTGTTGGTCATCAAGGCCAACCAGCCAACCCTGCACGCCCAGCTCGTCGGGGTGCCGTGGCGCAAGCTCCCGGTCACCGACCGCACCCGCGACCATGGCCAAGGGCGGGTCGAGGCCCGGACCCTGAAGGTCGCGACCATCGCCGGCCGTTGCTTCCCCCACGCCGCCCACGCGATGATCCACCTCACCCGCCGTGTCCGCCAGGCTCGCAGCCGCACCTGGCGCACCGTCACCGTGGACGCCGTCACCAGCCTGACCATCCACAAGGCAAGCCCTGCCCATCTGGCCGGCTCCCTTCGCGGGCACTGGACGATCCAGCAGCAGCAGCTGCACTGGGTCCGCGACGTGACCTTCAGCCAAGACGCCTCCAACGCGCCGGCAGCCTCCCCCGCGTGATGGCCAGCCTCC